>NZ_JAFMKL010000001.1:0-73696 GCF_017852955.1 Vulcanococcus sp. DEBay_Sum22DG08_74 | reverse complement strand
CCCAGGGGCTGGTGAATCATGATCCGGCTGTGGGGCAGGGCGAGCCGCTTGCCTTTGGTGCCGGCGCCGAGCAGGAAGGCACCCATGGAGGCCGCCAGGCCCACGCAGATGGTCACCACGTCACTCTTGACGTACTGGATCGTGTCGTAGATCGCCAGGCCCGCGGTCACCGAGCCACCCGGGGAGTTGATGTACAGGTAGATGGGCTTGCTGTTGTCATCGGAGTCGAGGTACAGCATTTGCGCCACCAGGCTGTTGGCGATGGCGTCGTTGACCTCAGAGCCGAGGAAGAGGATGCGCTCCACACCGAGGCGGGTGTAGATGTCGACCCAACGCTCGTACTGGCTACCGGGAAGGCGGTAAGGAACGCTCGGGGTACCGATGGGCATGGCTGGTCGGGTGAGTGAAGAACGGGGAAAGAGAAATCAGCCGATGCCGCCTGGCACGGGTGAGGGGAGGTCTTTTTGGCTCGTCAGGACCCGATCGATCAGGCCGAACTCCACCGCCTGCTCGGCGGTCAGGTAGGTCATCCGATCGGAGGCCTTGGAGAGTTCTTCGGTGCTCTTGCCGGTGTTGGCCGCGAGCATCTCGAGCATGGTGCGCTTGTTGTGCAGCACCTCCTTGGCCCGGATCTGGATGTCGCTGGCCTGGCCGCGGGCGCCGCTGCGGGGCTGGTGCAGCACGATCGAAGCGTGGGGCAGAGCAGCCCGGTGGCCCTTGGTGCCGGCGCTCAGGATCATCGCCGCGGTGCCCATCGCCTGGCCGATGCAGATGGTGTGCACCGGCGGCTTGACGTAGCGGATCGTGTCGGCGATGGCGAAGGCCTCGGTCTCAAAGCCGATGGCATCGCCTGAGTACCAGCTGGTGCCGGTGGAGTTGATGTAGAAGAAGATCGGCTTCTCCGGGTTGTCGAACTCCAGATAGAGGAGCTGGGCAATGATCAGCTCGGTGACGTCGATGCCCATCTGACGCTTGGCATCGTCATCGCTGAAGAGGGGCAAACCCAGATAGACGATCCGCTCCTTCAGCAAGAGGGAGGGAAGGTCAGGCGGTGGGGTGCGCATCACGGCCGAATCGCCGTAGTAGGGGGCTGACACCGACATCCGCGGATCCACTGCTGGCATGAAGCCGGAGCCTAGCGGGGGTTGGCGGGGTCCTGATCGCCTTTGCCGCCGCGTTTCCCGCTGGCCTTGCTGCGATTGCGTGCATTGCTACCGCTTCCCTTTGGAGGAGTGGGGCCTGCGCTCTCGGTTCCCTCCCAGCCATCGCGCTTGGCGAAGACCATCCGGCCGGTCGGGGTCTGCAGCGCGCCGGTGACGGTGACCTGCAGGCGCTCGCCGCTGAGGCCGTGGCCGCCATCGACCACCACCATCGTTCCGTCCTCCAGGTAGCCCACCCCCTGGTGGGATTCCTTGCCATCGCGGACGACCTTGATGCTGAGTTCATCGCCCGGCTGCACCTCAGGGCGCAGGGCGATGACCAGTTCGCTGAGGTTCATCACCTTCAGCTCCTGCACCTCGCCGACCTTGGCGAGGTTGTAGTCGGCCGTCAGCAGGGTGCCGCCGGTGTCGGCGGTCAGCTTCAGCAGCTTGTCGTCGACACCGTTGCCCTCGTAGCGGGTGGTGTTGACCACCAGGCGACGCCCGTAGCGCTCTCTCAGGTTGCTCAGCAGCTTGAGGCCGCGGCGTCCCTTGCCCCGTTTCTCGGTGTTGGAGGAGTCGGCCAGGGCCTGCAGCTCATCAATCACCGCCTGGGCCACGATCACCTGACCTTCCAAAAGCCCCGAATCGAGCAGGCCGCGGATGCGGCCATCGATGATCACGCTCGTGTCGAGGATCTTGGCGCTGGCGGGCATCAGCACCCCATCGGCCACCAGCAGGGCTTCGGTGCTGTTGGGGTTGAACAGGCGCAGCAGGGTGCGGCCATGCACCTCGGCGAGGTTGTAGCCCGAGACGCCAAAGAAGACGTTGGCCGCAATGGCCGCCAGCGGCTTCACCAGCACCAGCTCCCAAGGCAGGGAGAGGAACAGGATGGGGGAGATCAGCAGGTTGGCCACCAGCAGGCCCAGGATCAGACCCACGGCCCGGCTCACCAGCAGATCGGTGGGCATGGTGCGCACCTGCTCCATCAGCCGGCGCCGTAGGCGCTGGAAGACAAAGCCCGCGAAGAGGCCCGCTAAGGCGCCGCCACCGCCCAGGATCCAGCTCAGCTGCTCCAGGTTCTGGATGCGGATTAACTGTTGCTCTGGCAGTAGATCCACCCCGAGCCAGCCCGCGGCGGCTCCGGAGATCACGAACAGCACCAGGATGAGGGTGTCCACCATGGCGGGTGCTGTGGCTGCCAGTCGCTCGGAAGCAGCATGCCCTATTGCGGCGGGTTTGGCCCAGGGAGGTAACCGGCCTCTCCCGCGCAGCGCCTACCTGCACATTCCGTTTTGCCATCGCCGTTGCTTCTATTGCGACTTCCCGGTGGTGCCCCTGGGGGATCGAGCCGGTGGGGCGCCCGGGCAGTCCGGCAGTCGCTCGATCGAGGCCTATCTGGAGCTGCTCTGCGGGGAGATAGAGGCCTCGCCGGCTGGACCGCCCCTCTCCACCATCTATGTGGGGGGCGGCACTCCCTCAATGCTGACGGCCGAGCAGCTGCAGCGTGTGCTGCGGAGCTTGAAGAGGCGCTATGGCTTCGCGGCGGGGGCGGAGATCAGCCTGGAGCTGGACCCCGCCAGCTTTGATCAGACGCGCCTGCAGGGCTATCTCAGGGCGGGGGTCAATCGGGTCAGCCTGGGCGGCCAGAGTTTTGATGACGACGTTCTGGAGCGTCTGGGGCGCAGGCATCGCCGTAGGGACCTCCTCGAGGCAGCCGCCTGGCTGCAGCAGGCGCGCGTCCAGGGGGAACTGAGCAGTTGGAGCCTGGATCTCATCCAGAGCCTGCCGGGGGCGACGGTCGAGCACTGGCGGGCGCAGCTGCAGCAGGCCCTCGCGCTGGAGCCCCCCCACCTCTCGGTCTACGACTTGATCGTGGAGCCCGGCACGGTGTTTGAGCGGCTGGAGTCCAGCGGTGAATTGCAGCTGCCTGAGGAGGACCTCTCCGCCGATTTGATGGAGCTGACCGCCGGCACCTTGGCAGCGGCTGGCTTTGGCCACTACGAGATCTCGAACTACGCCCTGCCGGGCCATGCCTCGCGCCACAACCGCGTCTACTGGAGCGGTGCGGGCTGGTGGGGCTTCGGCATGGGGGCGACGGCTGCCCCCTGGGGGGTGCGGCAGCCGCGCCCCCGCACCCGTGAGGGCTACGCCGCCTGGCTGCAACGGGACCCTGGCGAGCTTGGGCCTCCCCAGCCCATGCCCAACGATGAGCGGGTGATGGTCGGTTTGCGCCGGCGTGAGGGTGTCCTGCTCACGCCGCTTCTGGCAGGGCTCGATCCGGCGGGACTGATGCAGCGCTGGCAGCCCTATCTGGAGCGTGGTCTGCTCCGCCGGGAAGGCCAGCGCTGGCGGCTCAGTGATCCAGAGGGCTTGGCTCTGAGTAATGCGGTGCTGCGGGAGTGGTTGGAGTGGTGGGAGGAGCAGGCTGAAGGCCTCCCACCCAGCCCCTGAGGGCGTCCACACAGAGCTCGCGGCCCTGCAGCAGGGGCGGGCAGAACGGTGGTTGTTTGGCGGTGAGACCCAGGAGGTCGGCGGTCACCCGCACCTGCCCGTCGCACTGTTCACCGGCGCCAATGCCAATGACGGGGATCTGGAGCTCTTGGCTGAGGGCGCCGGCTAACTCGGCGGGCACATGTTCGAGCACCAGCGCGAAGCAGCCGGCGGCCTGGAGGTCGCGGGCTGAGCGCTTGAGGCGCTCTTGGCTAATGGGGTCCTGGGCCTGGCGCCGGTAGCCCAGGCGATGGACCGACTGGGGGGTGAGGCCCAGGTGTCCCATCACGGGGATGCCGGAGCGCACCAGCCGATCGACAACGGCCAGGGTTTCCGGTTCCCCGCCCTCGAGTTTGACGGCGGCAGCGGGGCTGTTCTTCAGCACCTGTCCCGCTGCGGCCACGGCCTGATCGAGGCCGCACTGGTAACTGAGGAAGGGCAGATCCGTGATGATCAGCGGCTGCTGGTTGGCGGGGCGCTGCAGCCCGCGGCCCACGGCCCGGGTGTGCATCACCATCTCCTCCAGGGTCACCGGGAGGGTGGTGGCATGGCCGAGGACCACCATCGCCAGAGAGTCGCCCACCAAGATGGCGTCCGCCCCGGCCTCTTCCACGAGGGCCGCTGAGAGGGCATCCCAGGCGGTGAGCACGGCGATGGGCCGGCCCTCCTGCTTGCAGGTGAGTAGATCAGCAGGTCGCACCCGGCGATCACCTCATGGACGGGGGCTCATTGCTAGCATCCGACCGACTCGGACCCATGCGGCCCGGACGCCCAAATCTGGTCAGGACCGGAAGGGAGCAGCCACACGGGATGCTCTTGGCAGGCGTGGACTCCGGGTCACCCCATTTCAACGGCAATAAAAAAGGGGCCCCAGGGGCCCCTTTTTGCTGGTTCTCAGTCCAGAACTCAGTTGTTGTTCTGGCGGTTGAGCAGGAAGGAGGGGATGGCTGCACCGGGCAGATCGCCTTCGCCGCTGTCGCCGGCCACAAAGCTGTTCAAGGGCCGCTCGGGGCGATAGGCGCCGCCGCCTTCGAAGCCTGTGGCGATCACCGTGACGTGGATCTCGCCTTCCAGCTTCTCGTCCACCACGGCACCAACAATGATGTTGGCCTCGGGGTCGACCACGTCGTAGATCACCTCAGAGGCGGTGGTCATGTCCTCAAGGGTCATGTCCTTGCCACCGCTGATGTTGATGACGCAGCCCTTGGCGCCGTCGATCCGTGCGGACTCCAACAACGGGCTGTTGATGGCGGCCTGGGCGGCTTCGCTGGCGCGGGAACGGCCGGAGCCGACGCCCAGACCCAGCAGTGCGGTGCCCGCGTCGTTCATGACCGAGCGCACATCGGCGAAGTCAACGTTCACCAGGCCGGGCTTGGTGATGATGTCGGTGATGCCCTTCACGCCCATCCGCAGGACGTCGTCGGCGGCGCGGAAGGCATCCTGCAGGGGTGCACCAGCAATGGCTTCCCGCAGCCGGTCGTTGGGGATCACGATCAGGGTGTCCACATGCTCGGACAGGCGGGCAATGCCCTCCTCGGCCTGACGCATACGGCGGCGCCCTTCAAAGCCGAAGGGCTTGGTGACGATGCCCACGGTCAGGGCGCCGCATTCCTTGGCGACTTCGGCCACAACCGGAGCGGCACCGGTGCCGGTGCCACCGCCCATGCCAGCGGCGATGAAGACCAGGTCTGCACCCTGGAGGGTCTGCGCCAGGTCGGTACGGGATTCTTCAGCCGCTTTTTGGCCGATGGCCGGGTTGCCGCCGGCCCCCAGGCCGCGGGTCAGCTTTTGGCCGAGCTGAACGCGCTGTTTCGCTGCCGACTGCAGCAGGGCCTGGGCATCTGTATTGAGTACGCGGTATCCAACGCCCTCGAGATCCGAGAGGATCATGCGACCAACGGCATTGCTGCCGCCGCCGCCGACGCCGATCACCTCGATGCGAGCGGACTGGCTAGGCACGATCCCCGCAGAACCATTGCTGGTGACGGCACTGAGGCCCTCGGGTGCGATCTCCATAGCCGGTGCAGTGCCGTTGGTGCTTCGCTGCATTATGTCGTTGTTCCTGCCAATCACAGGCCTAGATCGGCATACCTTTGCCGGCAAAGGGCTTTAGCGCAACGCCCTGTCACCGTTTACGGGTTTTTGCCCCGGAGCTTCAGTCCGCTGCGGGCGGGGGTGTTTTGGCCGCCTTCGGCACCGGTTTGGCCGGTAGGCCCAGTTCGGGTTGATCCGGATCGCTGAGGTCAATGGACTTCAGCTTCAGATTTTTGATTTGACCGGGGAGCTCTGAGGAGAGGTGGCGCAGAACATCCAGGCGCTTGGCCAACTTGTCATCGGTGGGTCCGAGGTGAATGTCCCCCAGGGCCGCGGTGCGGAGCCAGAGGCTGCCATTGGGTTCAAAGCGCACCTGCAGCAGCGGACTGCCCAGGGCATCGCGCTCGGCCAGGACCCGCGAGAGTGAAGGGCGGAGACGCTCCTGCCAGCCCAGCACCATCACCGTTGGTGCGGCCGCCGGGGCGCCAGCGGATTGCTGACGGCGGGTCATCCAGTTCCCCAGGCGATCGACGTAGCCCATCTCAAAGCCCTTGCGGGTTCGGCGTTGGGCCTGGGCAACGGCCTCTCGATCCACCAGGGAGATCTGGAGCCGAGGGGGGAGCATCAGGCGGTTGACCTGGACCTGCTCGACAGGCAGGCCCGCCGAGAGGCGTTGGGCCAATCGCTTGGGCTGCAAGGTCAGCAGTTGCAAAGGGAGTTGAAGGTCCCCCTCACGGATCACCTGGGCTCGGCTGACCTGCCGGCTGCCAAGGACTTCGATTTGGTCTGGATCACGCACCACCCAGCCCTGTTGCAAGAGCCCCCAGCCCAGGGCCCCGGCACTGCCGGCTAGCACGGTCACGCGCCAGATCTGCTTCAAACGCTCTTGCCGCCGTTCCTGCCGGAGCTGGCGTCTGCGCTCGAGGGCTTGGCCCGAGCGCGAGGAGGCTGCGCTCACAACTCGCAGCGGGAGCGGGACATCAGCTGATCCCGCCAGCGGCGTGCGCGCTCAGCATCGGCAAAGGGCACATCCGCTTGTTGGCCACCGCCCATCAGCCGCAGACGGCAGGCACCCTGCGCTTCCTCGGTCAGGGGCGCTTCCCCGGAACCCAAGGCCAAGAGGTCGACCTGATCGAGTCCCTTGACCTCAAAGCTGCCCTTCTCGTTGAGCTTTCCCGACTCGAAGACGCACCAGGCGATGGTCCCGTCAATCAAGCGAGCGCCGCCGCCGTCGTCCAGCTTGGAGAGCTCGGCACCCTCAGCCCAGGCCCGAAACAAATTTTGGCGGCGGCGCTCCAGCCAACCGAGGGCGGTGATCAACGGAAAGATCACCAACAGAGGCAACCAGATCAGACCGTGACTCATGCCGCTTCGGTCCTCCTGGAGTGGCTGGGCTGCGCCGATTCTTGCGCCAGTTGCACCAATTCGTGCACCAACTCCTCAAGCGGTAACCCTGTTTTGGCCCAGAGCATCGGGTACATGCTCTGGCTGGTGAAGCCCGGCAGGGTGTTGATTTCGTTCAGCCAAAGGGCGCCACTGGCCTGCTCATAGAAGAAGTCCACCCGGGCCAATCCGGAGGCGCCGACCGCACGGCAGGCGGCGATGGCCATCGTTCGGGCCCGCTCGCTGAGGGCCTCGGGCACCTCCGCAGGAATCACCGTGTGGCTTTTGCCGTCGCTGTATTTGGTGTCGTAGTCGTACCAGTCGGCGTCAAAACAGATCTCGCCGAGCACGGAGGCGCGCATCTGCTGCCCCCCAAGGACTGCGCACTCCAGTTCCCGGGCTTGGATGCCCTGCTCCACCACCATGCGGGGATCGTGCTGGGCCGCCAGGGCAAGGCCTTGCATGAGCTCAGCGCGGTTGCTCGCTTTGCTGATGCCAACGGATGAGCCCAGGTTGGCGGGCTTGATGAAGCAGGGATAACCGAGCTGCGCTTCCAGCTGCTGAACCAGCGCCTCCGGTTGCTGCTCGAGCTCCTGGGCATCGACGCAGGCGTAGGGCACCTGGGGCAGTCCCGCCGCAGCGAAGGCCGCCTTCATCGCCTGTTTGTCCATGCCGACGGCCGAGCCCAGGACCCCCGAGCCCACAAAGGGCACCTGCATCAGGCTGAAGAGCCCTTGGATCGTCCCGTCTTCTCCGTTGGGCCCGTGGAGCACAGGGACCCAGAGTTCAACGTCCAGGGCCCCTTCTGGAAAGCCTTGAAAACCAGGCCGCAGGGGTGCGGCGGGCAGTTCGCTGCGTTCGGCTGGTGTGCCCTTGGCCAGCACCGCATCGGCCACCGCCGGCGGCCACCAATGGCCCCATTGGTCGATATAGAAACAGTCGAGCCGATAGCGCTGGGCGTTGGCCCCGGAGCGCAGGGCAGCGGCGACGGTGTTGGCCGAGCGAATCGAGACGGCGTGCTCGCCCGAGACACCCCCAAACACCAAACCCAAATTGATGGTTTCGGAGCTCATAGGGGCGTCAGATCAGGGGCCAAACGTATCAGTGATTCCGCCCTTAGCCAGCGTCAGGACAGGGCGATTCCGCTGAGGGAGAACGCCCGGACCTCCTCGATACGAACCTCCACCAGATCGCCGGCTTGCCACTGGCCTCCAGAGGCGCGGGCGGCGGGGAAGAAGGTCAGGCGGTTCGTGCGGGTTCGCCCCATCACCTGGTCCGCCTGTTTGGGATTCACCCCCTCAACGAGGACCTGTTCGGTGCGGCCGGCGTAGCGCGCGCTGCGCTCCTTGGCCTTGCGCTCCACCAGGGCGTTGATCTCCTGGAGCCGTTGCACTTTCACCTCTTCGCTCAACTGGTTGGGCCAGTCGGCCGCCGGGGTGTTGGGGCGGGGGGAGTAGGCGGCGGTGTTGACCTGGTCGAAGCCGATCTCGTCGATCAGATCGAGGGTGCGCCGGTACTGCGCATCGGTCTCACCGGGGAAGGCCACGATCACATCGGCGCTGATCGAGGCGTCGGGCATGCGATCGCGGATGCGGTCGATGATCCGGCGGTAGCGATCAATCGTGTAGCCCCGGGCCATGGCCTTGAGCACGTCGTCGTCTCCGCTTTGGAAGGGGACGTGGAAGTGCTCACAGACCTTGGGGAGATCTGCGCAGGCGTCGATCAGGCGCTCGGTGAAATAACGGGGGTGGCTGGTGGCGAAGCGAATCCGCTCGATGCCCTCGACGTCGTGGACGAACTGCAGCAGATCCGTGAGGGTGTGCTGACGGCGCCCCTCCGGCGTGATGCCAGGCAGATCGCGGCCATAGGCATCGATGTTTTGCCCGAGCAGGGTGATCTCTTTAAAGCCCTGGGCGGCCAGACCCTCCATCTCAAGCTTGATGGCCTCGGGCAGGCGCGACTGCTCTTTGCCGCGCACCGAGGGCACGACGCAGTAGGTGCAGCGCTCGTTGCAGCCGTAGATCACATTCACCCAGCCGCAGATGCTGCTGTCGCGGCGGGCGGTGGTGATGTCTTCAAGGATGTGGTGCTCCTCGGTGGCCACCACCTGTTGGCCCTGCTCCACCTGGCTGAGCAGGACATCGAGGCGATTGGCGTGCTGCGGCCCCATCACCAAGTCCAGTTCCGGCACGCGGCGGAGCAGCGATTCCCCCTCCTGTTGGGCAACACAGCCGGCCACCACCAGGGTCAGGTTGGGGTTGACGCGTTTGCGCTGGGCCTGGCGGCCCAGATAGCTGTAGACCTTCTGCTCGGCGTTATCGCGGATCGTGCAGGTGTTGTAGAGGACCAGATCGGCCTCGAGTTCAGCCGTGGCTTCGCTGTAGCCCATCGATTCGAGGATCCCGGCCATGCGCTCGGAATCCGCCTTGTTCATTTGGCAGCCGAAGGTGGTGATCCAGTAGCTGCCGCGTCCCGTCGTGGACTGGGGAGCGCTCAGTTGTGTCGCCGTCATGCCACCAGTTTCCGGTATGGGCGGCGCGGGGGTGCGATCCGTGCCAGCTTGAAGGGGCAGCTGTCCTTCGATGCGCCTCCGTCTGAGCCGTTTTCGCCTCAGCAAAGCGGTGCCCTTGGCCATCAGCCGCGGCACGACCGCCGCTGTCGAGCACCTGCTGCTGGAACTGGAGCATGGCGGCATCACGGGCCGGGGCGAGACCGGCGGCTTTGATACGGGCCACCGGCACTACGAGACCGGCGCGGTTGCCGCGGAACTCGAGGCCCTGGCTCCCCAGTTGGAAACCCTGGAGCCCCAGCCCTTGCAGGCCCTGGAGCACCTTTTCAAGGACCTCAGTCCCCCGGCCCGCTGCGGCTTGGATTTGGCCCTGCACGACTGGTGGGGGCAGCGGCTGGGCCAACCCGTGCATCGGCTTTGGGGCCTGGATCCTGCGGCCTGCGTCGCCACCAGCGTCACCCTGGGATTGGGCGCTTTGGAGTCAGTGTTGGCGCGGCTGGAGCGTTGGCGGCAGCAGCTGCCCGCCACGCGGGTGAAGTTGAAGTTGGGATCCCCCGATGGCCTGGACCATGACCGTCAGTTGGTGGCGGGGGTGCGCTCGGCCCTGCGCCCAGGCGATGAATTGCAGATCGATGCCAATGGCGGTTGGACGCTGGATGGCGCTCGCCAGATGATTCCCTGGTTGGCCGATCAAGGCGTGGTGCTGGTGGAGCAACCCTTGCCGCCTCTCCTCGATCTGGAAGCCGACCGGGCGGGTTTTGCCGCGCTGCATGGTCTGGCGCCCATTCCCCTGGTGGCCGACGAGAGCTGTTGGGATCTGGGTGATCTTCTGCGTCTGGCCCCCCATGTCGATGGCATCAATATCAAGTTGGTGAAGTGCGGCGGCCTCAGCGAGGGATGGCTGATGGCCCGCACGGCCCATCGCTTGGGGTTGAAGGTGATGCTCGGTTGCTACTCCGATGGCGGATTGCTCAACAGCGGTGCAGCCCAGCTGCTGCCCCTGGTGCATTGGCCGGATCTCGATAGCCACCTCAACTTGGTGGATGACCCCTTCTCGGGGCCCGAGCGCCACGGGGACCGGCTGCTTCCGGCGGCCCGGCCCGGCCTGGGTGTCCAGGAGGTGGGCTGATGCTTTCTGCTGAGCGTCCGGTGGTGCTGCTGCAGCACGGCGGGCTGGACAACCTCTCGGGCAAGACCGGCCTGGCGATGCTGCGCTACCGCTCTGGCCCGATCGTGGCAGTGGTGGACCCGGCCCACGCGGGTGAGTCCCTCGAAGCAGTGACCGGGATTCAGCGCCCCGTCCCGGTGCTGGCGAATCTGGAGGCGGCGCTGCCCTATGGACCCGAGGTGGCGGTGGTGGGCCTGGCGCCCTCCGGCGGCCGCCTACCGATGGAGATGCGGGCTGATGTGGTGCAGGCCCTGCGGGCGGGATTGAGCCTCGCCAGTGGTTTGCACAGCCGCCTGGCGGATGACCCGGAGTTCGCGGCGATTCCCTTGGCGGCAGGCCAGTGGATCTGGGATCTACGCCATGAGCCGGCGGATTTGGAGGTGGCCACCGCCCGGTGCGCCGCCCTGCCGGGCCGGCGGGTGCTGGCGGTCGGCTCCGACATGGCCGTGGGCAAGATGAGCGCCTGCTTGGAGTTGCAGCGCTGCGGCCAGCAGCAGGGCCAGGACGTGCGCTTTGTCGGCACCGGTCAGGCGGGGATTTTGATCAGTGGCCAGGGCGTGGCCTTGGATGCGGTGCGCGTCGACTACGCCGCCGGCGCGGTGGAAGCGGCGGTGCTGAAGGCGGCCGAGGGAGCCACGGCCGAGACCTTGGTGCTGGTGGAGGGGCAGGGCTCCCTCTGTCATCCCGGCTCGACGGCCACTTTGCCCTTGATTCGGGGCAGTCAGCCGACGGCCCTGTTGCTGGTGCACCGGGCGGGGCAGACCCATGTGCGCACGCGGCCGGGGGCGGCTTTGGTGGCGATTCCGCCACTGCCTGAGGTGATTGCGGCCAACGAGGCGCTGGCCGCCCTGGCGCGCCCCGATGGCGCGCGTCCCAAGGTGCGGGCGATCTGCCTCAACACCGCCCTGCTGACGGAGGAGCAGGCCGAGCAGGAACGCTCGGCTTTGCAGGCGCAGACGGGTCTTCCCGTCTGGGATCCCGTTCGCCATGGAGCCTCCTCTTTGTTGGCAGCCTTGCTGGAGGCTGCGATTTGCTCCAAATAGGGCGAATCCCCTGATCCTCAGAGAGAATCAGGGGATTCTGGAAGGGGCGAGCGAGGGGACTTGAACCCCCGAATGCCGGGACCACAACCCGGTGCCTTAACCACTTGGCTACGCCCGCCAGGGCGCGCCGATCCTACCAATGCAACGGCTCTCGATCGATGACTGCCTCCACGGGTGATGGTCGCTGGACTTGGGTGGCGGCAGCCGGTGTCGGCCTCCTGGCGTTGGCCGTGACCAACCCCGGGACAGAGGACTTCGAGGCCTTTGCCGGCGATCAGTTGGTGCGGGCCGCCTCCAGGGAGCTCTGCGCCCCTGGATCCCTACCGCTCCTGGCACGCTTGGTGATTCAGGACTGCCCCCAGCTGGTGGCCAGTCAGCGCAAGGTGCTGGGTCAGTTGGCGGCCGCCTCCAGCCGCCGCTACAACGCCGGTCTGTTCAGCGTCTACACCACTGAACTGGGCGGTCAGACCCTGTTGCCCGGCCTCACGATCCCCCGCTACCGGGCCGTGACCCTGGCTGGTGCGGGTCAGCTGCTGGTGATTCAGAGTTCAGAACAAGCGGCGCAGGGTTTGGCGCAGCGTTGATCGCCTTGGAGATGGAGTCAGGCATCGAGCAGCGGCTGCAGTGTTTGGTGCCGCGGGCCCTGCTTGATCCCGAGCGCAGGGACTTGCCCTGCGGCGATGCCCAGGGATTGCTCCCGGTCGAGTTGGCGTGGCAGGGCACTCAGCTCCGCTCGATCCAACCCTGCCGGCAGAGCGGGTTGCCGTTGGCGCTGACCCCCTTGGTGGATCCCCATGTCCATCTCGACAAGGCCTTCAGCTGGCCAGGCTTTCCCAACTACAGCGGCCGGATGCAGGCGGCCCTGGAGCTGAACCTTGTAGAGGGACAAGAGCGCAGTGCCCAGCAGGTGCTGGAGCGGGGTGAGCGGGCCCTCGATCAAGCCTGGCGCTATGGCCTGCGGGGCCTGCGCAGCCATATCGACAGCGGTGGCCCCTGTTCGCGCCCCAGCTGGGATGCGCTGCTGCAGTTGCAGCAGCGCTGGCAGGAGCGGGTCCAGTTGCAGCTGGTGGCCTTGGCTCCCCTGGCCCACTGGGGCTCGAGTGAGGGCTTGGCGTTAGCCAAGCGGGTGGCGGCTGCGGGCGGTCTCCTGGGTGGGGTCTTGGGACCTCCCTTCCCCAGCAGTGGCCGCGATGGGGCGGAACTGGATCAGCTGCTGCGCTTGGCCGGCACGTTGGGGTGTGGCATTGATCTGCACATCGATGAGTCCTCCGAGGCCCCCGCCGCCGGAGTGCAACTGCTGGTGCAGAGGCTCGAGCGCTTCCACCCTGGGGTGCCGATCACCTGCAGTCACGCCAGCAGCATGGGGCTCTTGAGTGCAGCGCAGGCCCGGCCCTTGGCCCGGCGGTTGCAGCGCTTGGGAGTGGCGGTTGTGGCCTTGCCCACCACCAATTTCTGGTTGTTGGGGCGCGAGCAGAGCGTGAGTTCCGGCTTCCGTCCCCTGGCCCCCCTGCGGCTGTTGCAGCAGGAGGGGGTCGCGGTGGCCCTGGGGGCCGACAACGTCCAGGACCCCTGGTACCCCGGTGGCGACTTTGATCCGTTGGATTTGCTGCGGCTGAGCTTCCGCGCCACCCACACCCCCCCTTGGGAACGTCAGGGACTGATGCCGTTCACGACGACCCCCGCCCGCCTGCTCGGCTTGGACTGGGATGGGGTGTTGCGGGTGGGTGGACCCGCGGATCTGCTCTTGACCAGTGCCGGGAGCTGGTCGGAACTGCTGGCCCATTCCCCCCAGCGCCGGGTCCTGCGGCAGGGCCGTTGGCTGCCGCCACCGGATCAGGCCCATCCCGATCCTCGGCTTGCCAATTTGGGCTGATGCAGAGCACCCCCGATCTCCCAGGCTCCCTGCCCCATGGGCTCCCCGATCCCGCCAGCGCCGCTCAGCTGGAGGCTTTGGCGGCGGATCTGCGGGCGGCTGGATTGCCTCTCCTGCGGAGTGCCGGCGAGCTGGAGGGTCTGGCGGCCGATGGGTTCGTCTATTCCCCAGTGCTGCAACCGCTGCTCTGTGGTCTGCGCGCTCAGATCGGGGTGCGGGTGCAGGCCCCCGAAGAGGTGCTCCAGGTGGCCGCAGCCTGCAGCCGCCACGGCGTCAGCCTGACGGTGCGGGGCGCGGCGACGGGGAACTATGGCCAGTGCATTCCCTTGGCCGGTGGCCTGCTGCTGGAGACCAGCGGCCTGAACCGCCTGCGGCAGGTGGATGCCAGTTCCGGGGTGTTTACGGCGGAACCCGGGATTGTCCTGGCGGAGCTGGATCGCCAGTTGCTCGCCCATGGGCGGGAGCAACGGCTGCTGCCGAGCACCGTGCGCACCGCCTGTCTCGGCGGCTATGTGGCGGGGGGATCCGGCGGGATTGGTTCGCTGCGCTGGGGGTTTTTGCGGGATCCCGGCCACCTGCTTGGGGTGGAGATGGTGACGCTTGAGGCGCAGCCGCGGCTGCTGCAGCTCGATGCGAGCGCCGCCCGTCCCCTGAACCACGCCTATGGCACCAATGGAATCTTCACGGCCTTGACCATGGCGTCGGCGCCGGCGGTGGCCTGGCGGCAGTGGGTGCTCGATTTTGAGGATTGGTCTGCTGCCCTGGCGGCGGCCCAGCAGCTCTCTGGCTCGGCCTTGGAACTCAAAGCGCTGTGTGTGCTGGAGGCCGCCGTGGCCGCACGCTTGCCTTGGCCCCAGGGCTGTCCGGACGGCAGTGGCGGCGCCCATCGTCTGTTGCTCCTGGCGGCACCGGATGCCACGGCCGTCCTGGAGTCGTGGATCAAGGAGTTGGGGGGACGGCTGAGTTGGAGCGCTCCCCAAGGGCAGAGCCGCGGCGTTCCCTTGCGGGAGCTCACCTGGAACCACACGACCCTGCATGTGCGCAGTCAGGATTCAGGTTGGACCTATCTGCAGTTGCTCTTGCCGCAGCCGGAGGCGCCCGCACTGGAGGCCCTGCGGGAGCGCTGGGGCGACGATCTGCTTTGGCATCTGGAGGCGGTTCGCAGCCAGGGCCGTCAGCGTTTCGCCTGTCTTCCCCTGGTGCGTTGGCGGGGAGCGCAAGCCCTGCAGGAGCTGATCGACCAGGCCCGTGATCTGGGCTGCCTGCTTTTTAACCCCCACGTCATCAGCGTGGAGGACGGAGGCCTCGGGGTGGTGGATGCGGATCAGGTGGATGCCAAGCGGGCCTATGACCCGGCTGGGTTGATGAACCCGGGCAAGTTGCGCGGCTGGACTTAGCAGCCCAGGCTGGCGCGGGTGTTGGCGCCCGTCGTCGGGTTGGTGCCCGAGGCGCTGATGCAGAAGTTGCGCTGATCGGCCCGATCGAGCAGGGCGTCGGTGAAGTCGGCGTTCTCCACCTGGGCACCGGTGAAGGTGCTGCCGGAGGCGATGACCCCAACCAGGACGGCATTGCGCAGGTCCGTGCCGCTCATGTCGGTGCGATCCAGCAGCACATCCGAGAGGTCGGCGCCGTTGAAGTTGGCATCGGGGAAGGCCCCTTGGGTCAAGATCGCGCCATGGAGATCGGCGCCGCTGAAGTTGGCGGCTTTACCCACGGCGCCGGCGAAGGAGGTGTTGGCCAGTTGCTGGCCGGAGAAGTCCTTGCCGCTCTGGTTGGTGAGGGTGTAGTCGACGGTGTCCTGGAACAGGGCTCGATCCTGGAGGCCCACTCCGGCTGAGGTGTCGAGGGCCAGGGTCAGGCCTGGGGCTCCCAGCAGGATCACCACGGCCCACAGCCAGCTGAAGAGACGGGTGAAGGTCATGGCGGTGGTGGGGCCGGGACTTCAGTCTGTCGGGTCAAGCAGCGGCAGGAGGGCCGCCACCAAATAAAGGGAGCCGCAGGCGACCGGCAGGCGCTCTGATTGCACCAGCCACTCCAGGTTCTCGCTCAGGTCGCTGGACCCCTCTTCGATGCCAGGGACGTCCTGACGCAGTTCAGCGGCACTCCAGCTGCTGTGCTCCGGCAGGGTCACGACCCGGACCAGATCACCGGGCTCCAGCAAATGGCGCAGCAGATCGGGTGCGTCCTTGTGCCGTTGCATCCCGATCAACCAGCGCCGCTGACCGGGCTGCAGTTCCCGGCGTAGGGCGGCCGCGGCAGGCGGGTTGTGGGCTCCATCGATCAGAAGCGGCTGGCCGCGGAACTGGCGCCGCTCAAGCCGGCCGGGCCATCGGGCCTGCAGCAGGCCGCGGCGGATGGCCTCATCTGTGACCTCGAACCCCTTCTCCCTGAGGGCCTCCGCGGCGGCGATCGCCACGGCGGCATTGCTGCGTTGCAGCGCGCCGCTGAGCCCCAAGCGGGGTCCCCCATCGGCTTCGCTGGCGACAGGTTCTCTCCAGCGCAGTTCGCAGGCGCGTGCCTCGGCCTGCGCCTGCAGCACGGCCTGGACCTCTGGGGCCTGGGGGCCGCTGACGGCGATGGCCGAAGGCGCCATGACCGCCGCCTTCTCCTGGGCGATCGCCTCGAGGGTGGGGCCGAGGTGTTCGACGTGATCCAGTCCGATGGATGCGAAGGCCAGAACGTCCCGCTGGGGGTGGACTGTGGTCGCATCGAGTCGCCCCCCGAGCCCCACCTCGAGGACGGCCAGCTCCACCTCCGCTTCAGCAAAGGCGACAAAGGCCGCCACGGTGATCAGTTCAAAGGGGGTGAGGTCATGGCGCAGCGCCAGCGGTTGCAGCCGTTGCAGCAGCGTTTTGAGAGCCTCTTCGCCGATGGGGCCCTCGGGCAGGCGGATGCGCTCACACCAACTCAGCAGGTGGGGGGAGGTGTAGAGCCCGCAGCGCACCCCGGCGGCGCTGACGATCCGCTCGATCATCGTGGCGATGGACCCCTTGCCATTGGTCCCGGCCACCTGAACGGCTTTGAAGCGCCCTTCGGGATGGCCGAGTTCAGCGAGAGCCGCCTGAATGCGGTTCAGCCCGAGGTCCACACCCCGGCGGCTGAAGGGAGCAATCAGCTCGCTGAAGGGGTCGGGGAGGGACACGCCAGCAGGGCTTTCTCGAGTCGCTTGACCGCCAAACGCAGGTGCCGCGGTTGGATCGTCAGGGGGGGGACAAAACGCACCACATCGGTGCCGGCTGGAACCAGCAGCAGACCCTGGTCCATCGCGGCCTTGACGACGTCAATCGCCTTGGGACCGCCTGTCTGCAGGACCAGGCCCTGCAGCAGTCCCCAGCCGCGCACGCCCTTGACCAGTTGGGGATGCCGTTGGACCAGCTCCAACAGGAGGTTCTGCAGCAACGCACCCATCTGCTCGGCATGGGCCGGCAGGTTTCGGCGCTGCAGTTCGGAGGCCACCGTCAGGCCGGCGCGGCAGGCCATGGGGTTGCCGCCGAAGGTGCTGGCGTGCTCGCCCGGTTTGAGCTGATCTGCTGAGGCTTTGACGCAGAGGGCGCCGATGGGGAAGCCACCACCGAGGCCCTTGGCCAGGGTGAAGGCATCCGGTTCAACCCCCAATTTTTGGTAGCCCCAGAGGCGGCCCGTGCGCCCCACACCCACCTGGACCTCGTCAAAGATCAGCAGGATTTTGTACTGATCGCAGAGATCACGAACCCGCTGGAAGAAGGCCACATCTCCGGGGTTCACTCCCCCTTCACCCTGAAGGGGCTCCAGCAGGACCGCAGCGACGCGGGGGCCTGCGGCTTCGCAGCGATGCAGCAGCGCCTCAAAGGCGGAGATGTCGTTGTAGGGGAAGTAGCGGAAGCCCTGGACCATGGGCTCGAAGCCCTGGTGGTACTTCGGTTGACCGGTCGCGGTGACCGCCGCCAGGGTGCGGCCGTGGAAGCTGGCGTGGGCCGTGAGGATCAGCGGGCCCCGCTCGTGGCTGGTGTCGATGCCCCGCACCTGATGGCCGTGCTTGCGGGCGAGCTTGATGGCCGCTTCGTTGGCTTCGGCGCCGGAATTGCAGAAAAAGACGCTCTCTGCGCAGCTGTTGTCTCGAATCCAGCCCGCCAGTTGCTCCTGCTCGGGGATCCGATACAGGTTGGAGACGTGCTGCAGTTTGCGCAGCTGGCGCTCCAGGGCCTTGCGCATCACGCGGCTGCTGTGACCGAGGGTGCAGACGGCGATGCCGGCGACCGCATCGAGGTAGCGGCGGCCCTGCTTGTCCCAGACCCACACGCCGCGTCCCCGGACGAGCTCCAGGGGGAAACGGCCGTAGGTGTTCATCACCGCCGTCTCAGACGGCGATGTGGTCGGTGGGGGAGAAATAGGAGCGGTGGGACTTGAACCCACATGCCCGAAGGCGCTCGATTTTGAGTCGAGTCCGTCTACCAATTCCGGCACGCTCCCGCGTTGGTGACTTTAGGGGTCAGCCGAGTCGGCGGATCGAGGCGCCAACCGCGTTCAGCTTGCCCTCGAAATCGGCATAGCCGCGGTCGAGGTACTCCAGGCCCTGGACGGAGGTGATGCCCTCAGCGGCCAGGCCGGCGAGGACCATCGCGGCGGAAGCGCGCAGGTCGGAGCCCTGCACCGGTGCTCCGCTGAGCCGAGGGACCCCTTCGATGAAAGCGGTGTTGCCTTGGGTGCGAATCGCGGCTCCCATGCGCTGGAGCTCGGCGACGTGCTGCAGCCGGTTCTCGAAGATGTTTTCCGTGACGACGCTGTTGCCGTTGGCGGTGGCCAAGAGGCTCATGAACGGTGCCTGCAGGTCCGTGGGGAAACCCGGGAAGGGCTGGGTGCGCAGGTCCACCCCCTGAATGGCGTCAGCACTGATGGTCACGTTGGTGCCATCAATCTCCAATTTGCAGCCCACCTCTTCGAGCTTGGTCAGCACGGCACCCAGGTGATCGGTGATGACCGGTGCCACGGTGAGGCAGGAGCGGGTGATGGCGGCGGCCAGCAGGAAGGTTCCGGCTTCGATGCGATCCGGGATCACGGCGTAGTCCGCGCCGTGCAGTCGCACGACGCCAACGATGGTGATCGTGGGGGTGCCGGCGCCGCGCACCTTGGCGCCCATGGCCAGGAGGAGTCCCGCGAGGTCCACCACCTCGGGTTCGAGGGCGGCGTTTTCAATGACGGTCTCGCCCTCGGCCAGGGCTGCGGCCATCATCAAGGTCTCGGTGGCACCAACGCTTGGGCAGTCCAGGTGAATCCGTCCGCCGGTGAGGCGGTGGCTGCGGCCCGGGACGACGGCGGAGACCACGCCGTGCTCAATCGTGACCTGGGCGCCGAGGGCTTTGAGTCCTTTGACGTGCTCCACCACGGGGCGGGTGCCGATCTGGCAGCCGCCGGGCAGGGGCACCCGAGCGATGCCGGTGCGGGCGAGCAGGGGACCGATGCAGAAGAAGCTGGCCCGCAGGCTGTTGACCAGCTCGTAGGGCGGAGCGGACTGGTTCAGTCCAGACCCATCCATTTCAAGGGTGTCGCCGTGGTGAGAGGTGGCGACACCCAGGGAGACCAAGATCTCGGCCATCCCACCGATGTCGGTAAGGGGAGGCACGTTGCGCAGGCGCAGCTGCTCGGTGGTGAGCAGGCTGGCGGCCATCAAGACCAGGGCTGAATTCTTGGCGCCACTGACACGGAGCTCGCCTGCGAGACGGCGACCACCGGCAATTTCTAGTTGCGGGGTGAGAATCTGTTGAGACGGGACGAGAGTCGCGGTCATGGCTAAAGGCGTCCCGCCTGAGGGGCCCTATCCTGACAACAACGAATGAGACCGGCAAGACGGCCGGCATTCGAACTGGCTCGAAGCCATTGCTGGCCTGGTTTGTGGCCGATCCTGCCCCTCCCCAGGCCGGGTCCCTTGATGGGGTACATTTCGCTGGTCGCGCCGAGCGACGCCCCACACCTCGCGGATGTGGCGGAATTGGTAGACGCGCTAGTTTCAGGTACTAGTGGCAGCAATGTCGTGGGAGTTCAAGTCTCCCCATCCGCACTGAAGGCTCCTCCCCTCGGGGAGGAGCTTTTTTATTGCTGATCCAGGCGGCTGTTGCCAGCTTTGGGTCGGTGCCCACTCAGCGCTTCCTTCTGTTTTTGAGTCGATGCTCGTCCTGAAGATCTCCAATGCCCCGGAAGTGATGGCCTCGAAGATGGGGCGCTTCCTTGAGGCCCTCACGCCCGATGCCTTCGACCAGAAGACGATTGAAGACGTGCTGATCAAGGAGCTGATCAAAAATCTGCAGGCGGAGGGTCTGAAGGGTGAGGTGGCAGCGGTGCGGGGCCTGGACCTCGACGACAAAAGCCTCGTTGTCGGCGATGGCCTGCACGTGAGGCGCCACGAAACCTTCTGATGGAGCTGATCACCAGCCGCCGCAATCCCCTGGTTGGCCGGTTGCGTGCTCTGCACCAGTCCAAGGGACGCCGCGAACAGGGCCTGCTCCTGCTTGAGGGCACCCACCAGCTCCAGGAGCTGCTGCGGTTGGGGCTCTCGCCCGAGCAGCTCCTGGCGACCCCGGCCTGGCTGGAGCGCCATGGGTCCCTTTTGGGGGACCTGAACGAGCGTCTCCAGCCCGTCGGGGAAACCGTTCTGGCCGCTGTTGCCACGACTGAAACCCCCGACGGGGTGGTGGCGACCTTCAAGCGGGACGCCTTGCCGAAGGCGCACGGAATTGGATCCTTTGTGCTGGCTTTGGATCAGCTGCAGGATCCTGGCAACCTCGGCACCTTGATGCGCACGGCCCTGGCGGCAGGGGTCAACGATCTCTGGCTCGGGGGCGGCGCTGACCCCTGCCAGCCGAAGGTCCTGCGGGCTTCAGCGGGGGCGGCCCTGGCCTTGCCGCACTGGCGTGATCCCGATCGAACGGGACTGGTCGCGCGCCTGGCTGAGGCGGCCGCCGCGGGACACCAGCTGGTGGCCACGTTGGTGGATCCAGATCGGGCCATCCCCTACTGGGAGCTGGATTGGACCCGCCCGACGGTGCTGCTTCTTGGCAATGAAGGGGCTGGCCTGCATCCCGAGCTCGCGGCCCTGGCCAGCCATCGCGTCACCATTCCCCACAGCCCGGCCGTGGAGTCCCTCAACGTCGGTGTGGCGGCGGCTCCCCTGCTGCTTGAGCGATGGCGGCAGCAACACAACTTGGGATTGGGGGGCTGACAGGGGAGAATGCCCCCCAATTGGGCAGGCCTCAGGTGAGCGACGGCAGTTTCGACTTTGACGTCATCGTGATTGGCGCGGGCTACGGCGGCTTTGATGCTGCGAAGCACGCCGCTGAACACGGGCTGCGCACCGCGATCATCGAGAGCCGCGACATGGGCGGCACCTGCGTCAACCGCGGTTGTGTTCCCTCCAAGGCACTGCTCGCCGCCAGTGGTCGGGTGCGCGAGCTGGCCGATGCCGAGCATCTCAAGGGCTTTGGCATCCATGCCGCTCCCGTGCGCTTTGAGCGTCAGAAGATCGCCGATCACGCCAACCAGCTGGTGGCAACGATCCGCACCAATCTCACCAAAACCCTGGAGCGTGCCGGGGTCACGATCATCCGTGGCAGCGGCCGCCTCGAGGGTCCGCAGAAGGTCGGCGTGCGCGAGATCAACGGCGTTGATCGGGTGCTGAGCGGCCGCGACGTGATCATCGCCACTGGCTCAGATCCCTTTGTTCCCCCCGGCATCGAAACCGATGGCCGCACGGTCTTCACCAGTGATGAGGCCGTGAACCTCGAGTGGCTGCCCCGCTGGCTGGCCATCGTCGGCAGCGGCTACATCGGCCTGGAGTTCGCTGACGTCTACACGGCCCTGGGCTGTGAGGTGACGATGATCGAAGCCCTGGATCGGGTGATGCCCACCTTCGATCCCGACATCGCCAAGATCGCCGCCCGCAACCTGATCGATGGCCGCGATATCGATGCGCGCTCCGGCGTGTTGGCCAAGTCGATCAAGCCCGGTGCTCCGGTGCAGATCGAGCTGGTGGACATGCAAACCCGCGAGCCCGTCGAGACCCTCGAGGTGGATGCGGTCCTGGTGGCCACCGGCCGTGTTCCCACTAGCAAGGAACTGAACCTTGAGGCCTGCGGCATCGAGACCAACCGCGGCTTCATTCCCGTGGATGACCAGCTGCGGGTTCTGGTGAACGGTGCTCCCGTGCCCCATCTCTGGGCAGTGGGCGATGTGACCGGAAAGATGATGCTGGCCCACACCGCAGCGGCCCAAGGCACGGTGGCCGTCGACAACATCCTGGGCCACCCCCGCACGATTGATTACCGCTCGATCCCTGCGGCGACCTTCACCCACCCCGAGATCAGCTCGGTCGGTCTGAGTGAAGCCGACGCCAAGGAGTTGGCGGCCAAGGAGGGCTTTGAACTGGGCTCGGTTCGCAGTTACTTCAAGGCCAACTCCAAGGCCCTGGCCGAGCTGGAGAGCGACGGCTTGATGAAGCTCCTGTTCAACAAGGCCACCGGTGAGGTGCTGGGCGCCCACATCTATGGACTGCACGCGGCTGACCTGATTCAGGAGATCGCCAACGCCGTGGCCCGCCGCCAGAGCGTGAAGCAACTGGCCAATGAAGTGCACACCCACCCGACCTTGAGTGAGGTGGTGGAAGTGGCCTACAAGCAGGCCGCCATGGCCGTCGCCGCCTGAGGAGTCGAGCATGGAGATCCGTCGCAGGCCCCCGAACCCCAAGGTGAAGGTGGCCCACCTGGAGTACGCCGTTCCCCACGAGGAGGGCGAGCCCCGCAACATCCTCGAGAAGATCGTCTGGGAGAAGGACCGCGAAGTGGCGGCGGCCCGTGAGCGCGTCAGCCTGGAGCAACTCAAAAAACAGGTTGCTGATCTGCCGGCCCCCCGCGATTTTCTGGCGGCCCTGAAGGCCTCCTGCCGCAAGCCCGCGGTGATCGCTGAGGTCAAGAAAGCCAGCCCCAGCAAGGGCGTGATCCGCGAGAACTTCGACCCCGAGGCGATTGCCCAGGGCTATGCCGCTGGGGGCGCCAGCTGCCTATCGGTGTTGACCGATAAGCCGTTCTTCCAGGGGGGCTTTGAGGTCCTGGTGCAGGTGCGTCAGGTGGTGGACCTGCCGCTGCTCTGCAAGGACTTCATCCTCACGCCCTATCAGCTCTATCAAGCCCGGGCGGCCGGGGCCGATGCGGCGCTACTGATCGCGGCGATCCTCACCGATCAAGACTTCGGTTACCTGCTCAAGGTGGCCAAGAGCCTGGGGCTGACGACCTTGGTTGAGGTGCATGACGCGGCTGAACTCGAGCGGGTGCTGGCCCTCGATGGTGTTGAGCTGATCGGCATCAACAACCGCGACCTCGCCACGTTCCACACCGATCTGGCGACGACCGAGCAGTTGATGGAGCGCTACGGCGAGCAACTGCGTGCCAAGGGCTGCCTGTTGGTCAGCGAATCGGGTCTCTTTAGCCGCGAGGATCTCGACCGCGTCCAGAGCGCCGGAGCAGATGCCGTTTTGGTGGGCGAATCGCTGATGCGCCAGGACGACGTCACTCAAGCCCTGGAGACCTTGATCGGGGGCTGAGGCCTGCTCCTAACAGGTCGGTATAAAAAAGCCCCCGCCTAAGCGGGGGCTGAGCTGTTGAAGGTGTCTGATCGGAATCAGACCTTGCGGGAGTAGTACTCCACCACCAGCAGTTCGTTGATTTCCAGAGCGACCCACTCGCGCTCGCACTTGCTGATCACCTTGGCGACCTGCTTGTTCTTGTCGAGCTCGAGGTGGGGCGGGATGTTGGCCAGGCCCGGGAATTCCAGGTTGGCTTCAGCCAGCTTCTTGCTCTGCTTGCGCTCGCGGATGGCGACCACATCACCGGCCTTGCACTGGTAGCTGGCGATGTCCACGACGCGGCCGTTCACGGTCACGTGGCCATGGTTCACCAGCTGACGGGCACCGGGGACGGTGGGGCCGAAGCCGAGGCGGAAGCAAACATTGTCGAGACGGTTCTCGAGCAGCTTCAGCAGGTTGGTTCCGGTGGAACCCTCCTGGGCGCGCGCTTTCTTCACGTAGCGCACGAGCTGACGCTCGGAGATGCCGTAGTTGAAGCGAAGCTTCTGCTTCTCTTCCAGACGGATGGCGTATTCGGAGCGCTTGCGACGGGCTTGGCCGTGCTGACCGGGGGGATAAGACCGCTTGGCGGACTTACGGGTGAGACCAGGAAGGTCTCCCAAGCGCCGCGTAATCCTCAGGCGAGGGCCGCGGTAGCGAGACATAGGTGCGGATGTTCAGGTTGATCCAGACATGGCTTGCCTGAGAGCATGGAGCTGTGGTCCAGGGACCCCACTCCGCTGCAAGGCTTAACGCCACGCCAGTTGTCGATCCTATCGCTCGGCCCGAAGCACCAATGAACAGCCTGCTTCAACGCCTGCTGCTGGCCCTGATCGGCTTCTATCGCCTGGCGATCTCGCCGCTGCTGGGCCCTCCCCGCTGCCGTTTCATCCCCAGTTGCAGCGCCTATGGCCTGGAGGCGATCGAGCGCCATGGCCCCTGGCGCGGCAGTTGGCTGACGATCAAGCGCCTGCTGCGCTGTCACCCCTGGACGCCCTGTGGGTGTGACCCGGTGCCCGATTGATGGCAGCTCTGGTGCTTGTGACCCGTGTGGGCTGCTGCCTCTGCGAGGGGCTGGAGGAGAAGTTGCGTGCTGCTGGGGTGTCCTTCGAGGCGGTGGATGTCGATCGCGACCCCCAATTGCTGGCGCGCTTTGACCTGGAGGTGCCGGTGCTGCTGGATCGAAGTAGTGGCGCAGAAAGGGTTTTGCCCCGCGTTTCACCGCGGCTGGGTGCGCCTCAGTTGGCCCTGTGGCTGGCCCAACAGGGGGTTCAGTAGCCGGCCCGCCTGGGGTGTCTTGATTGAGGCTCACGGGACTGGTCTCAGCGGCGACGTTTTCAGCGCAGAACCGACTTAAAACAGCGGTAACGCGCGCCCACCCATGGCCCAACGGCTCCACTCCCTGCTGCGAGAGGTCGGGCTGGCTGTCCCCCCAGGGCTGGGCAATGGCGACGTGCAGGGGGTGAGCTGCGATTCGCGTCGTGTGGGCCCTGGGACTGTCTTTGTGGGGCTGCCCGGCGCCACGGTGGATGGGGGAACGTTTTGGCCTGAGGCACTTCAGTTGGGAGCGGCCCTGGCGGTGATTGGGCGCTCCGCAGCGGAGGCCAGGCCCCCGGCCGATGGTGATGCGGTGTTGGTGGTCTCCGATCCCGTCTCCCGCTGGGCCGGCCTGCTGGCGGCGGAGTTCTGGCAGCAGCCCAGTCAACGCACGGCTTTGATCGGGGTCACGGGGACCAACGGCAAGACCACCACGACCTACCTGCTGGAGCACCTGGCCAGCGCTTGTGGTTACCCAGCTGCCCTGTTTGGCACCTTGATCAACCGCTGGCCCGGCCACAGCATCACGGCGCAGCACACCACGGCTTTCGCCGATGAGCTGCAGGCGCAGTTGGCCCTGGCAGCCGAATCCGGAGCGCGGATTGCGGCCATGGAGGTGAGCTCCCATGCCCTGGATCAACAGCGGATCAGTGGCTGCCGGTTTGCCGGGGCGATCTTCACGAACCTGACCCAGGACCACCTCGACTACCACCCCTCAATGGAGGCCTACTTCGAGGCCAAGGCCAAGTTGTTTGCAGCGCCCTTGCTGGCCCCTGAGGCCCGGGCCGTGGTCAATGTCGACGACCCCTGGGGCAAGCAATTGGCCGAGCGCCTGGGGGATCGCTGCTGGCGGGCCTCCTTGGAGCCGGACTCTGACGCCGATCTACGGATGGAGGCGCTGCAGATGGGTTCGCAGGGGGTCAGCGGAACTCTGATTACCCCGCTGGGTCGCGGAGCGTTCAGCTCGCCGTTGCTGGGCAAGTTCAACCTGATGAACCTGCTGGAGGCCGTTGGTGTCTTGCTGCAGCAGGGACTCCCCCTGGGGGCGATGTTGGAGGCCCTGGGCAGCTTCAAGGGCGTTCCCGGCCGGATGGAGCGGGTTCAGGTGGCCCGCGCGGACTGCGGCGACGCCGCTGCTCCGGCGGTGCTGGTGGATTACGCCCACACCCCCGACGGTTTGGAGAGTGCCCTGAAGGCCTGCCGCCCCTTTGTGGAAGGGCAGCTGATCTGTGTCTTTGGTTGCGGGGGGGATCGCGACCGAACCAAGCGTCCCCAGATGGCGGCGATCGCTGCCCGCTTGGCCGATCAGGTCTTGGTGACCTCCGATAACCCCCGCACCGAAGACCCCGAGCAAATCCTCAAGGATGTGCTGGCCGGGATCCCTGAGGGGACCCCAGTCCAAGTGGACGTGGATCGGGCCCAGTCCATCGCTGCGGCCATCGCCATGGCTGGTCCCAAGGACCTGGTCTTGATCGCCGGCAAGGGCCACGAGGACTATCAAATCCTGGGGACCAAGAAGGTCCATTTCGACGACCGCGAGGAGGCCGAGAAGGCGCTGCGCAGTCGACCCTGTTAGGGAAGCAGCTCACTCACGGCTGCGCTCAGGGCCTCGATTTCTGTGGGGAGGGTGCAGAGATGGGTGCAGGCCCTGAGGCAATCCGGTGAATCCAGTCGCCGGATCCAGAGCCCCGCTTGACCCAAGGCCTCAACCGCCTGCGCGGTCTCAACTCCCTCCAGGCGAAAGCTGACCAGACCAGCTGGCGGGGGTTCGCTCAAGAGGGTGCGGCAGCCGGGGAGCGCCTGCAGGTTTTGCCAGAGCTGGTGACTGCCCTGGCGAATCCTCTCGAGGCGTTCCGTCTCGCTCCCCTCTGCACTGAGCAACTCCAGGGATTGCCGCAGTCCACTGAAGAGGGGCACACAGGAGGTGGCGACCTCAAAACGTCGACCATCGCGGTGCCAGCTGCTGCCGGCACTGCTCTCCTGCTCGAGGCTGCGCCAGCCGATCAAGGTGGGCTGGCCTTGATCCAGGAGCCGCTCGGAGAGGGCAACTCCCCCCAGGCCCTCTGGGCCGCAGCACCACTTGTGACCGGTGAAGGCGTAGATGTCGGCTGCCTGCGCCGCTTCGGCGACGGGAAGGCTGCCCATGGACTGGGCTGCGTCCACCAGCAGCCAGGGTTGTTGGGGGTGCGCCTGCAGGTGTTGGGCCACCGCAGCGATGGGCATCACGGAGCCGGTGTTCCAGAGCAGGTGGGAGAGGACCAGGAGCCGGGTTCTGGGCTTCAGGCAGGTCTGGAGCTGTTCCAGAACGGCTCCCTCAAGGGCCCGCTGGGCGGTGGTCTGGCAGAGCTCCAGCACCGGCAGGGTGGCCAGGGTCAGGTTGTGGCGGCGGGCCAGTTCTTGGCAGGCCGCGACCACGCCTGGGTGCTCGCAGTCACTGATCAGCAGCTCATCGCCCTCCTTCCAGGGCAAGCCCCAGAGGGGCAAGACGCATCCACTGGTGACGTTCTCGGTGAGGGCAATGCGATGGGGGCCGACCCCACACCAGCTCGCCAGGCTCCTACGCAAGCGACTGGTTTCCTGCTCGATGAAGGGCCAGACATCGGTTGTGAAGGGCCCCAGCTCCTGAATGGTGCGCCAACTGGCTGTGATGGCCTCGAGCGATGGGGTGGGCAGAGGCCCCTGACCGCCGTAGTTGAAGTAGGTCTTGTTGGCGAGGGCCGGGCAGAGGTCGCGAAACATTCGGTGTTCTCTTCAGTAGCCCAAGCTGCGGAGTCCGGGCCGGGGAGAGCCCATGCCAGATGCCGGCAGTCCGCTGCCGCCGCTGGGTGTCGGACGCGGTTGTTGCCTCGTTATCCAGACCAAGAGGCCAATGCCCACGATCAAGAGGATGAAACGGAAGGCCCGTCCGCTGGCTGTCATCCCATCAGCCTAGGCAGCCTGATCCCACTCCACGCCCGCGGTTTGTTGTCTGCGATGGAGGCGGAGGAGCCGGAAGCGCTCGCGGCTGCTGAACACCTGGTAGACGAGCTGCCCCTGCGTTCCCGGTGCGGGCTGGCAGTCCACCTCAGAGGGGAGAACCTCAGAGCGCAGCAGATCGCCGTTGTTGAACTGGTACCAGTAACTGCCCATGGCCCCGTTCCCGTTAGGGACGATCCAAGCCAAAGCCGCGGCGATGTCAAGGCCGATGGTTTCATCAGTATTTCTTCCCCTGGTCGACTCCTGACTTCTGCTGGATAAGGGGGAGGAGCCGACCCCGTTCGATGAAACCCTCCGGTCTTCTGGGACTGACGCTTGGTGTTCTGGTGGCGTGTTTCTTTGTGCCGTCGTTCGCTCAAGTGTTGGTGTTGACCCTGCTCTGTTACCTGGCCTATGCGCGTTTCAGCCGGGTTTAAGCGGGCAGCTTCAACACCGCGATATTCATCCCCACGCCAGCGCTGATGCCGATCAGGTTGGAGAGGCCCAGCACACCGCTGAGGACGGCCCAGGTGGCCCAGAAGGTCCAGGTGGCGGCCAGGCAGAAAAACAACAGCGAGATCAACAGCGCTGGGATCCGCAGGGGATGCCCCACCGTCAGAAAGCGAGCCAGGAACTCCGAGACCTTCCGGTAGATCTTGAACATGCGGCGGTTGGCCTGGGCTTTTGGGTTTTAACGGTTGCTGTGGGGGCTTGCTAGCGCCTGCGTTGGAGGCGTTGCCTTAGCCACGGCAATAACAGGAAATCCATCAGCGCAAAGGTCAGCAGGCAGGGCAGGAAGCCGCGTTCGACGATGTGGCAGATCGGTCTGGTCGCATCAACCTGGCAAATCCACAACTTCCCGAGCCAAAAGAGCGCAATCTTGATGGCGAAGTTGCGCCAGGAGCGAGCCGTTGGCGGTTGCATGGCGACCTAGGTGGGAGGCGTGATGCCCTGGGTGACGAAGTACACCGAGACGTACAAGCCAGCGAACACCAGTAAGAGTCCAATGACCACCAATCTCCCGTCCATGGCCGACCGTCCCCTGAGGGTTTGAACACTACTGGTGACAATCCCTTGTGGGCCGCCAACGTGCGAGCTCTAATGGCGCATCGGCATGCATTTGATGGACTTTGAGCCCACAACCGATGGTCTCGGTTACAAGGTTTGCCTGACCAAAGATGGCCATACGGCCTGCGCCTTTGTCAGCAGTGCGCATTTGATTGAAGACAAGCGCCGCCAGCTCGAGGCCTCGATCAAGGCCGATGCTGAGCGCAGCGCCCGCTAGGAGGATTTGCCTTCTTCGATCAGGTCCTTGAGCCAATGGGCCGCCACGGCCCTGGAGATCGAACGGCTGATCAGTAGGTCGCAGATCAATTCCCAGAGCGGTTCACGGCCGGTCTGGGCGTAGTCCTTGGCAAAGGCCAGGCGTTCCTGGGTGCTCCGGCAGGAACGCAGGGCATCGATCAGGCTTTCCCGCTGACTGGTTGAAAGCGTGTCTGCGGGCATGGCCTTGCGCTCGGGTCTAGAGGACCTGGCCCACCAGGACGGCTGCCAGGGCTGAGAACACCGTAATGCTGAGGGCGGTCAGGGGATTCTGTCCCTGGGCGACCGCGTAGCTGGTGATCACGCCGGCCCCAAGACCAGCAACCATCAGTTGTGTAGCCAGGGCGGGGCGTTGATCCATTGCCGCTTGGGTGCGTTCCGTGCAGCTTGGGCCTGTCTTCAAAAAGGGCGAGAGCGAACCGCGGACTTCTTTACCTGCAGTTGATCTTCTTTACCCGCCGCAATGTGTTGAAGCTGGGCGGGCCCTGCCGCTGCTGGCCCACTGTTGCAGTTGCTCCAATTGTTCACGGGCCGTGCGCGAGAGGGGTACGAGTTGTGCCGCGGCGCTGGTGAGGTCGGCCTCTGCGAATTCCCGGGATTCGCTGAAGGCCTGGTGCATCGCTTCAATCACCACCTGCTCGAGTTCTGCCCCAGAGAAACCCTGAGTGCGATCAACCACCACATCCAATGGAATGTGGTGTTGGGGACGTCGTCGGCGGAGTTGCAAATCGAGGATCGTTCGACGCTCTTGGGCATCGGGAAGATCCAAGAGGAAAATTTCATCGAACCGTCCCTTGCGCAGCAGCTCGGCGGGTAGCTTCTCCACCCCATTCGCCGTCGCCACCACGAAGACCGCCGTCGTTTTCTCTGCCATCCAGGTCAACAAACTCGCCAGTACCCGTTGGCTGGTGCCGCCATCGCTGCGGCCATCGGCACTGCCAAAGCCCTTGTCGATCTCATCAATCCAGAGCACGCACGGGGCCATGGCCTCGGCCCGTTGAATCATGTCCCTAGTGCGCGCTTCTGAGGCTCCCACCAGCCCGGCAAACAGCCGGCCGACATCCAAGCGGAGCAGCGGCATGCTCCAGCTGTGGGCAATGGCCTTGGCCGTCAGTGACTTGCCGGTGCCTTGGGGACCCACCAGTAGGACCCCGCGGGGAAGCGGCAGCCCGTAGCGGCGCGCCTCATCGCTGAAGGCCATGTGCCGTTGCTCGAGCCAGCGCTTCAGGGCATCCAACCCGCCGATATCAGCCGGTGTGGCTTCTGTTGGGCAGTACTCCAGCAGTTCGCTGCGGGCGATGGCCTGGCGCTTTTCTTCGAGCACCTCATCGAGGTCCGCGCTGCCGAGTTGTCCCCGACTGGCCAGGCCGCGGGCGGCGACCTGACGGATCCGCTGCTCACTCAGCCCGCTGCAGCTGTGGGTGAGGAGCTCCAGAAGATCGGCGCCGATGGCCTGGCCGCTGGCCTGGGCAATGTTTCCCAGCAGGGCCTGGATCTCCTGTTGGTTGGGCAGAGGAAGGTCCAGCAGGGTGATGCATTCCTCCAGTTCCCGCGGCAGCTGCCATTCCGCCGCGGTGATCACCAGGGTTTGCGGCCGTTGGCGCAGGCTTGAGGCCAGGTTGCGCAGCTTGCGGCAGATGCTGCTGTCGTCGGCGTAGCGGTGAAAGTCGTGCAGCACCAGCAGGGCTGGCTGCTCAGCGGGGAGGGCGCTGAGGCTCTCCAGGGCTGCCAACGGATTGCGCGCGGCTTCTCCGTCCCGGCCGGGCCAGCCCTTGAGCCCACTGATGAAATCCCAGCGGGCCAGCGCTCGCTGATCGAGGCGCTTGGCGGCGTCGCTCAAGAGGTTTGCGATCCTCTCCTCCTCCTGGCTCCGGATCCAGAGGATCGGCGTCCGGGCCCGGATCAAGAGATCAAGGTGGTCCGCCCAGGCCTGGCTCATGGCTGCAGGTTCTTCAGGGCAGCCCAGCGGGGATCGATGGGTCCATCGCCCGGTTCCGTCTTCAGGTTGGGGCCAGGACACTCCGCGCCGCAGCGATTCACGACCGGCAGCTGGAGGTTGAGTTGCTCAAACACCCAGTGCTCTGGATCGAAATCCGCCCGGGGGTCCATGCTTTCGGTCAGTTCATCGGGATCGAGTTCCAGCACCTCGCTGCCGGCCTCCAGCACGGTCTCCAGATCCATCCCCTGCTCCCGGGCCTGCTCCCCCAGCCAAAGCACCTCGCGGGTTTGGAAGCTCAGGGGGTGGTTGAACTGCTGCAGGCAGCGGTCACAGCAGAGGGTGACGATGGTGTTGGCCTCGCCGTCCAGTTCGAGGACATTGCCTCGATGCACGGCAAGCAGTTGGCCGCGCACCGGGGTCAGGCTGTCGAGTTCGCCGAGCCGTTGGTCGATGGTCCAGTGCTTGCCCTGCTCCAGCAGCTTGAGCTCCTGGAGTGGAACGGGAGTGAGGGGGTCACCGGTCTGGAGACGGTCGCCCATGCCCTATTTCTTGCCCTTCGGTTCGAACGGCATGCGGCTGCTACCCGTGACCGTGGCGGTCACCGTTTTGGCTTCGGCAGCCAATTGCTGATCGAGGATCGACTGCAGGTTGTCGGGCAGCGCCTCGCGGGTCAGCAGGAAGGTCTGAACCGCCTGGAAGACGTTGGCGATCACCATGTAGAGCAGAACCCCGGCGGGCAGGGGGAAGAACAGGAACATCCCGGTGATCATCACGGGGGTGATCTTGTTGGCCGTGGCCTGTTGGGGATTGGCGGGCATGCCCATCCCCGAGAGGATCTGACTCAGGAAGAGGGTGACGCCGAAACCGCCCACCAGGATCGCGATATCCCAGTTGATGGCGCCATCGGTGTAGAAGCCAACCTGTCCCAGGGCTTTGATGAAGAGGAAGCCGCTGCGGGCAGCCAATCCAGGGATCTTGGCTTCGACCGTGACATCACCTGGGGCGATGGCATGGATCGCGCCGTTTTGGTCCACGCTGACCAGGCCTTCGCCCTTGGTCACCGACCAGGTGGGGGCAAATGCGGAACCATTCTCGACGCCGCTGAGGACGGAGGCAAAGCTGGCGCCATCCTTGGTGTGCAGGCTGACGGTCTCGGTGTCACCCACTCCGAGCTTGGTTCCCTTCTCCAAGCTGGCGATCACGGGAACGTGATCGGTGCTGGTCACAAAAATGGAGTGGCTTGCACTGTTGAAGGGCTTGGGTTCAACAGCAGCGATCTGATCAGCCGGCAGGACCTTCAGATTGAGGGTGTAGGGAACATCGGCAAACGGTGATCCACGCAGGGTTGCGAACAGCGCAAACAGGATCGGCATCTGCACCAGCAGTGGCAGGCAGCCGGAGAGGGGGCTGCCGAACTCCTTCATCAAGGAGCCCAGTTCCTCCTGTTGCTTTTGCGGGTTGTTGGCGTATTTGGCCTTGATCTCAGCCTGGCGCTTTTGCATCACCGGCTGGGCGATCCGCATGCGGCGGGCATTGCGAATCGAGCCGGCGCTCAAGGGGAAGAGAGCCAGGCGAATCACCACCGTGAGGGCAATGATCGCGAGCCCGTAGCTCGGTACCAATCCGTAGAAGAAATCCAGGATTGGCAGCAGCAGGTTGTCGGAGATGTATCCGATCACGGCGTCGCTAACGGTGGGGTTGGGAGGTGTGAGTCAGTGTCTCAGGCGGCGGCGTCGCCACCGAATCCGGCGGTGCCAGAGCTCTTGGCGGCGGGACCGGATTTCAGCCGTGCCTCGATGAAGGCTTGGGCATCGCGGTAGCGGGGTACCGCGCGCATCTCCAGCTTCATGCCATCGCTCAGGACGAGCACCATGTCACCCCAGAAGCCGAAGCCGCGGGAGACCGAACGAACCTCGCGAATCTGGCTGTAGACCACCTGGGTGCGGTCCCGGCCGAGCCAGCCGCCGGTGACTTCAACCCGGCGGCTGGTGATCCGGAAGCGCAGCCAGAGGGCGCGCACCAGGGCGCCCACGGCGAAGGGGATGCCGATCAGGGTGAGCCCGAAGAGCAGGTTGGTGATCAGATCACCCTTGGCAGGCCCGCCTTCATAGAAGACCTCCTCATTGATGCTGGCCCCCGGGGCGACGGGAGCGGGTTGGGAGGCAGCGCTCATGGTCTCAGTCCTGCCTTGGCAAGGAGTTCGGAACATTCTCCCAGGAGGAGTTGCTCTTCCGTGTCCGCACTACCCGGTTTGAGCGAGATCAACAGCCAGATCCCCTCGCCCTGGTTCGCGATCAGTCGGCTGAGATGGCCATGCAGCAGACGACGCAACCGGTTGCGTTCCACGGAGCGTTTGCTGACCTTGCTGCTGACCACAACGCCCAGGCGGCAGCTCAAGGGGGTGTGGTCCCGTGGATCGGTTTTCAGCAGTTCGGGCTTGGCGGCCATGGTTCTGAGGACCATCCACTGGCCGTGGATCCGCCGACCCTTTTGGTAGATCCGATCAAACACAAAACGCCCCCTCAGCCTGTGTTCCCGAGAGAGCGCCATGGCTTGGGGCTACGCGGGGTTGGCTGAGGGGGCGTTGCTGCCCTCGCTCGTCGAGAGCAAGGGCTTCAGGGGATCAGACCGACAGACGGGCCCGGCCGCGCTTACGGCGGGAGCGGATCACGCGACGGCCGGTGTGGCTCCGCATGCGAACACGGAAACCGGACACCCGTTTGCGCTTACGGCTGGTTCCTTCAAGGGTGCGCTTGGTCATGGCTCCGGCTCGGCTGCGCCTTCAACGTCGATCGCCCAATTTATCAGCTGGGGTGACTCAGAAATCCGAGGTGGCGTCCACCTGGATCAGCCAGCTGCCCAGGTAACCCGAGATCGGCACGGCGCCTGGGGCCTGCGCCAGGGCGTTGAGCTGGAACATGCCTGCGCTGGGCGGATTGATCACCTGCATGTAGACGCCGATGGTCTTGCCGACGGGCACGGGGGTGTCCGGGAAGATCTCAATCGAGCGGCCATCGGTGGTGACCTCCACGGTCGCCGGAATGGTCTCTTCGCAGCGGGTGCGCTTGGTCATGCTGCCCGACTTCATGTAGCAGAGCTTGATCTTTTGCGGATCAATCGTTGTGTCGAAGCTCTGGGGAATCGAGATGGCCAGCTTCAAGATCGCGGTTTTGCGATCCTTCGGTTTGAGCAAAAAATAGTATTCAGCGCGCTGTTGACGAACGGTGTTCGTTGTGAAGTAGTAGAGCTTGCGGTAATCCTTGGTGTTATCCCAGCGGAACTCCATGATGCTGGGCGTTCCCTGGGCCAGGGCTGCTTTGGGAGCCAGTCCAAGCTGGGCTCCGGCTAGCGCAGCTCCGCAGCCAAAGGCGGCGGCGAGCTTGATCGCTGTCTGTTTGAGGGACATTCGTTTCAAAGAGATCCGCTTGCGATTGATCATTGCGCCTGAAACTTGACCCGTTTGGCCCATTCTCAGGGGGGCAGGGGTTCAGGTCGGGGCCGGTGGGCGGCCAGGCAGCTGGCAGTTGTGACCAGATGCGACTGCCTTAGGAGGCGGCGAGGTCGGGCCTGAGCCGTGCGGCCTCCCGCAGATAGGCATGGCGAGCGGGTCGCTCGAGCCAGACGTGGGCCAGGAGGCGAATGCAGCGCTCCAGATCACCGGCCACGGCCATTTGCTGGCAGTCGAGCAGGGCGACCCCATCCCAGCCTGGCCTGTGCCGTGCGATGGCCGCCGGGAAGCAGGCGTCCAGATCTGCGGTGACCGAGAAGGTCAGCGAAAGAATCTGAGCGCCTTCGAGGTTGTTGCGCTCCACCAGAGCGTCGAGCAGCTCGTTAACCGCCTCCTGAATGGCTTCACGGCTGTTGGCCGTCGCGGTGGTGGCGCCCCTCAGGGCGCGGAGCGATTGCTCAGGGCTCATGGGCGATGCAGCCAAAGGGGTTGGCCGCTGCTGCTCAGCTCCAGCTTGAGCCACTGCAGGGCCAGGGAGATCTGGGACCGTCCAGGGATGACCCCGGCGAAGCGCTTTTTCTCCTGCCCAAAGGTGATGGGCTTGGTTTTCTCCAGGTCCAACTCGGCCAATTCACAGGCCAGGCGCCGGGCCTGCTCTTCGTCGCCCAGGGCATCGACGAGACCCAGCTCTTGGGCTTGGGCACCGCTGAAGACGCGTCCATCGGCAAAGCGACGGACCTCGTCTTCGCTGAGTCCCCGGCCTTCGGCGACGGCGCTGACGAACTGCCCGTAACTGGAGTCGATCAACTCCTGCAGCACCTGCCGCTCGCCACTGCTGAGGGCGCGATCCGGGGAGAGGATGTCCTTATAGAGGCCGCTTTTGACGGTTTCAAATTGGATGCCGATCCGCTCGAGCAGGCGCGAGAGGTTGTTGCCCCGCAGGATCACACCGATGGAGCCGGTGATGGAGCCGGGGTTGGCGACGATCTTGTCGGCGGCCACACCGATGTAGACGCCACCGGAGGCGGAGATGTTGCCGAAGCTGGCAATCACCTTGCACTGCTTCTCCCGCAGGCGCAGCAGGGCCGCATGAATCTCCTGGCTGTCTCCCACGGTTCCGCCGGGGCTGTCGATGCGCAGCAGCAGGGCCGGGAATTCGCGTTTTTCGACCTCGCGCAGGGCCTTCAGCACCCGTTTGCGCGTGCCGGAGGCAATGGGCCCTTCAATGGCAATCCGCGCGAGTTTGCGGCGTGACTTGCGTCGCCAGGGCCAGGGCATCGAGTCGATCTGCAGTGGCTGGATCTTAAAAAGGAGCCTGTGGGCGATTGGAGCCGGTGAATCTGCGCTGGCTGGCCATGGTCCTCCCCTTCGCGCTTTGGGGAACCGCGATGGCGGCAATGCGGCCCCTGCTGGATGGGGCGGGTCCCCTCACCTTGGCTTGGATGCGGCTTCTGCCTGCGGGGCTGGTGGTCTTGCTGGCGGCCCAGGTCCTGGGTCGCTCCATGGCGGTCGATCGCCGCGATTGGTTCTGGTTTGCCCTGTTCGCCGTGGTGGATGCCACGGCCTTTCAGGGGTTGCTGGCGCGGGGCTTGGGCGGCACCGGCGCGGGCTTGGGCTCAGTCCTGATCGACTCCCAGCCGCTGCTGGTGGCCCTGCTGGCCCGCAGCCTGTTTGGCGAGGCGATTAATCCTGTGGGTTGGGTGGGCCTGCTGGTGGGCTTGCTCGGCATCCTCTGCCTCGGGCTGCCGGAATCCCTGCTGCGGCAGTGGTGGCTGATGGGCCCGGAGGTCTTCGGTGAGACCGCCTGGAGCCACGGTGAGCTCTGGATGTTGGCCGCGGCGTTGGCCATGGCCCTGGGGACGGTCTTGAGTCGCTATGCCTGCCGCCACAGCGATCCAGTGGCGGTCACCGGCTGGCACCTGGCCCTGGGGGCGCTGCCTCTTTTGGCGGGGGCAGCCTTGGAGCCGCTCTGGAACCCCGCAGCCCTGGGCCCCTGGCCGCAGTGGTCAGGCACCGGCTGGCTGCTGATGGCCTACGCCGCCCTCTTCGGCAGCGCCCTGGCCTATGGACTGTTCTTTTGGTTCGCCAACCATGGAGAGCTGACCAGTTTCACGGCGCTGACCTTTTTGACCCCCGTTTTCGCGCTGCTCTGCGGCGTGGCTCTGCTCGAGGAGAGCCTGAGTGCCTTGCAGTGGCTCGGCGCGGCCTTGGCCCTGTTGAGCGTGGTTTTGATCAACCGCCGCACCCAGTTGTGGCAACCGGACTCGATGGAGCAGGAGGTCACGCCATGAGCGCGCGCGCTTTGTCGATCCTGGTGGTGGCTCCTGCCCTGGGCCCGCTGGGCAGCGGCAAGGCGGGGGGCGTGGAGCTCACCTTGACCAGCCTGGTGAGTGGGCTGCTCGAGCGGGGCCATCAACTGACGGTCGTGGCGGCCGAGGGCTCCAGGCTGCCCCCGAGCTGCGATGGGGCCGCCCTGCTGGCTGAAGCAGGAGCGCCCCAGGAGAGTTGCCAGCACGCCCCAAGGGCTTCGGATGTGCTGATGCCAGCTGAGGGACTGCTGCCGCGGCTTTGGCAACGGGCCCTGCGGGAGCCCTGCGATCTGGTGCTGAACCTGGGCTACGACTGGCTCCCCTTTTGGCTGACCCCTCTGGTTGAGGTGCCGATCTTTCACCTGGTGAGCATGGGCTCGGTGAACCAAGCCATGGATGCGGCCATCGCCGAAGTGGCCCGCTGGGATCAACGCCGGCTGGCCTTCCACACCGCCACCCAGGCCGCTGATTTCGCCCTGCCGCAGCCCCCCGTTGTGGTCGGCAATGGCTTTGATCTCTCCGCCTATGACCTCTGCCTAGAACCCGAGTCCTTGTTGGGCTGGGTCGGCCGGGTGGCGCCTGAAAAAGGCTTGGAGGATGCGGCCGCCGCCGCGGCTCAGCTGGGGCAGCGCCTGGCCGTCTGGGGCCTGGTGGAGGACCCCGCTTACGCCCAGCGGGTTGAAGCCTCCGTTCCCTCGGGCACCCTGGATTGGCGGGGGTTTCTGCCCACGGCTGCCCTTCAGGCGCAATTGGGTCGCTGCCGGGCCTTGCTGAACACCCCGAAGTGGAATGAGGCCTACGGCAATGTTGTGGTCGAAGCCATGGCCTGCGGTGTGCCGGTTGTCGCCTACCGCAGGGGCGGACCTGGTGAATTGATTCAGCCCGGCCTCAATGGTTGGTTGGTGGAACCCGACCAGCCCCGCGCCTTGGCAGAGGCGCTGGAGAGGGTCGATCAGATCGATCGCCGTCAGTGCCGGCACTGGGTGGAGCGCCAGGCCTCCAGGGCCGTTTTGGCAGAACGGCTGGAGCAGTGGTTGGAAGCCGGCCTGATGGGGAAAGGGCGATAGGGTCGGGCCTGCTTCGATCCAGCAACGTGCGCAACCGCAAGCCCTGGTTGGTGCTGTTGCTGGTGGCGGTTGCCGGTCTGCTGCTGTTTGTTTGGCGGCTCGGCATGACGGGTCTGGTGGATGAGACCCCCCCGCTGTTTGCCGCGTCCGCCAAGGCCATGGCGGAGACCGGTGATTGGCTGACGCCGCGGGTCAACGGTTTGCCGCGCTACGACAAGCCGCCCCTGGTCTATTGGCTGATGGGGTTGGGCTATGCCCTGCCCGCTCAGGACCTCTGGAATCCCTTCGGCACCTGGGCCTCGCGGCTCCCATCAGCACTCAGTTCCATCGGTTTGATGCTGCTGATGGCCCTCACCCTGCTGCGCCGCCCCCAGGGCCAGCCTGATGGGGCCCAGCAGGCCGTCACGGCCATGGCGGCGGCCTTGGCCTTTGCCCTCTCGCCACTGGTCCTGCTCTGGAGCCGCATTTCGGTCAGTGATGCGCTCTTCAGTGGCTTGTTGTCGGCGGCACTGCTGCTGTTTTGGTGGCGCTACGCCGGCCTCTGCCGTTGGTGGGTTCCCTGGTTGGTGCTGGGTCTGGCCGTGCTGGCCAAGGGGCCCGTGGCGGTGGTCCTGGCGGGGCTGACTGCACTGCTGTTTGCCCTGCTGCAGCGTGATCTCCCGGGTTTATGGGCCCTTTGGAGACCCTGGCGTGGCCTGGCCCTGACGGCGGCGGTGGCCTTGCCCTGGTACGTCCTTGAGCTGTTGGTGGAAGGGCAGCCCTACTGGGACAGCTTTTTCGGTTACCACAACCTTCAGCGCTTCACCGGCGTGGTCAACAACCACCTCCAGCCCTGGTGGTTTTTCTTCCCTGTGCTGGTGGTGGCATCGCTGCCCTTCACCCCCTTGCTGCTGGCTGGTCTGGTGGGGGCCCTGCGTCCCCAACCGGCCCCCCCCGAGCAGTCCCTGCAGCGCTTTGCGGCCTGCTGGCTGCTGGCGGTCTTTGTCTTTTTCACCGCAGCGGCCACCAAGCTCCCCAGCTACTGGATCCCCGCGACACCAGCCGCAGGGCTTTTGATTGCCTTGGCTGCGCAAAACCTGCGGCCGGGATGGCGCTCCGCGGTCCTAAGGGGGAGCACCTTGGCCCTGGTGGGGGTGCTGACGGCCGGTCTGGCCGCCGGGAACCTCTGGGTTCCCTTGATTAATGAGCCGGAGATGCCGACCTTGTCCTCGGCCCTGCTGGCCAGTGGAGCGCTGACGCGCGCCTCGCTCTGCTTTGGCGTGGGTGGGGTGGCGGCACTGCTGCTCTGGTGGGGCCCCTCCAGCGCCCGCAGGGGCTGGCTGCTGGTTCAGCAGTTGGGCATGGGGGCGTTTGTCGTGACCGCGCTGGTGCCCATGGTCGAGTTGGGGGACCGCCTACGTCAGCTCCCAATTCGCCGTATGGCCTCCCTGGCGCTGGAGCAGCAGCGGCCCCAGGAGCCCCTGGCGATGGTGGGCATCCTCAAACCGTCGCTGCACTACTACACCCAACAGGTGGTGGTCTACGAGGGGGTGCAGCCCAATGGCCCGCTGAACCTCAATGACCGTTTGGCCAAGGAACAGCGGCGCGGCCAGCAACCGTCTCCGGCGTCTCCAGGGGCCAGCGTTCTGGTGGTGATCGACGGCAATACCGCGACCTTGCCCCACTGGCGTGGGGTGCCGCACCAGCGCCTGGGAACGATCGGTCTCTACGAGCTTTGGCGAGTTCCCCGTCCAGCCCTGAACCAGTGGTCTAAGGACCTGGCGGAACGGGCGGGTTTGGCTCCGGATTGGCAGGAGCCCCGCCCCGAGCGCTACTGATCGGTCTCGCTGGGGGTGCCCATGGCGACCCCTTGATCCATCGTGTCCCGTTGGCAGAAGCTGCAGTGCCCCCAGCGCTGGAGTTCCCCGACGGGTGAGGGGCGTTTGCAGGTGGGACAGGACCCCATGCCAAAGACGTCCACACGGCTGGGATGCTGCGCCCAAATCTCCTCCTCAAGGCCACTGCCCGCTGGGGGCAAGGGCGTGCTTTGGTGCTGCTGGAACTGCAGGTCCTTGACCGCAAATCCAGCGCCACGCAAGGCGCCGAGCAGTTGGTGCTTGTTAAAGCGAAGGGCCTGGAGCCATTGGGGGTGCTGGGCTCCCACCACAAGTCGTCCGCCCTGCAGGCGCAGCGGCCGGCAGTGGGGTGCGAGCTGGGGGCCGGCGATCCGCGGCCAAGCCTGCCAGAGCCCCGCCAAGCTCCCCTCGTCCTTCCACTCCTTCTGCAGGCTGCTCAGGGAGTCCCCCAGCCCTTGAATCGGTGGCCTGGGCGGCGGCACCAAGAGGTTCACGTCCCCTTGGCGTCGCGTTTGGTTGCGGGGGGCGATGCCCATGGGGAGACCCTAGGGGAATTGGCGCTGTGCAGGGCGGCCTGCGCTGGTTAGTCTCGGCCTCAGCTCTGCTTGCTCCATGGGCTTTTTTGATCGCCTCGGCCGGTTGGTTCGTGCCAACGCCAACGCAGCCCTGAGTGCGGCTGAAGATCCCGTCAAGATCCTCGACCAGTCGGTTGCGGACATGCAGGCCGATCTGGTGAAACTGCGCCAGGCCGTCGCCACGGCGATCGCCAGCCAGAAGCGGATTCAGAACCAGGCCGATCAGGCCGATGCCCAGGCCAAAACCTGGTACGAGCGTGCCGAGTTGGCCCTCAAAAAAGGCGAAGAGGACCTGGCCCGTGAGGCCCTGGGGCGCCGTAAGACCTGTCAGGACACCGCCACCGCACTGCAGGGCCAGCTGCAGAGCCAGTGCGGCCAGGTGGATCAGCTGAAGAAGAGCTTGGTGCAGCTCGAAAGCAAGATCGCCGAAGCCAAGACCAAAAAAGACATGCTCAAGGCGCGGGCCCAGGCGGCCAAAGCCCAGGAGCAGCTGCAGAGCGCAGTGGGCAGCCTCGGGACAAATTCCGCCATGGCTGCCTTCGAGAAGATGGAGGAGAAGGTCCAAGCCCTGGAGGCCCGCAGTCAGGCCGCCGCTGAACTGGCCGGTGCAGATCTGGAAAGCCAGTTCGCCGCCCTGGAGGGGGCACCTGAGGTCGATTCCGAGCTGGAGGCCCTGAAGGGCAAGCTCTCGGGTTCTTCGGATGCCCCGTCCCTGCCCGCCGGTGCTGAGGGGGTGCAGCCGGTCAAGGTGAGCGAGGTTGATACGGAGCTTGAAGAGCTCAGGCGTTCCATCGACAAGCTCTGAGCTCTCCATACAATCGCCAGACCCATGACAGCCGCCGTGTCCGTTCTTCAGCTCACCGATGCCAACTTCCAGGCCGAGGTGCTGGAGTGCTCGACCCCAGTGCTCGTCGACGTTTGGGCCACCTGGTGCGGCCCCTGCCGTCTGATGGCGCCGATGATGGATTGGGCGGCCCAGGAGTACGCCGGTCGTCTGACCGTGGGCAAGTTGGAGGCTGACCCCAACCCAGCGAGCCGCGATTTGATGCAGGTGCAGGGCCTGCCCGCTCTGGTGCTGTTTAAGGACGGCCAAGAGATCGCCCGCCACGAGGGCGCCATGGCGAAGCCCCAGCTCCAGGCTTTCTTGGATGCCCAGCTCTGATCCGTTCTCGATTTCCGAACGGGTTCGTGGGCTAGGTAGCGGCGTTTTTGCCCGCAATGACCAACGCAAGGTGGCCTATCGGGCCCGGTCAGAGGCCGGGCTGGCCCCCCTGCTTGACCTGTCCTTGGGGTCAACCGATCTCCAACCACCGCCGGTGGCGATCGAGGCCATCCGCCAACGCCTCGGCCATCCCGACAGCGCTTCCTACTGCCTGCACGGCGCGACGGCCCCGCTCCGGGAAGCCGTCGCGGCCTGGGCCGAGCGGCGCTTTGGGGTGGCGGTGGACCCCGCCAGCGAGGTCCTGTTCCTGGTGGGATCCCAGGAAGGCACCGCCCACCTGCCCTTGGCGGTGCTCAATCCCGGCGATTCCGCGCTCCTGCTGGATCCCTTCTATCCCTCCCACCTGGGGGGGCTGCGCTTGGCATCAGCGCAGCCGCGCTTCCTGCGTCTGGAGCGGGAGCGGGGCTTTGCCCCCAACTTTGATCAGCTGAGCGCTGCGGAGTGGGATGCGCTCAAGTTGATGGTCCTGGGCTTTCCCCACAACCCAACGGCCACTACGGGAGAGCAGGGCTGGGTGGATGAAGCGGCCGCGCGGGCCGTTCGCCATGGCCTGGTCTTCGCCCACGACAACCCCTATGTCGATTTGGCCCTCGAGGGGGAGGCTCCGTCTCTGCTGCGCTCCCCCCATTGGCGCCAGTGCGGCATTGAGTTTTTCTCCTTCTCCAAAGGTTGGTGTCTGGGTGGATTCCGGATGGCCTTTGCGATTGGTGCTGCACCCCTGATCCAGGCCCTGCGCCAGCTCAAGGGGGTGGTGGATTTCAACCAGTCCTTAGCGCTGCAGGCGGGGGGGATTGCGGCCCTCGAGCAGGCGCCCGATTGGCCCGAGCGGCTCAAACCGGTGTATCGGGAGCGTCGCGACCGCATGATCGCGGCGTTGACGGCGGCCGGTTGGCCCGTGCAGCGCCCGTCGATGGCGCTCTACCTCTGGCTGGCCTTGCCTGAGCAGGCCCGCCAGCGCGGTTGGACCTCCGAGCAGTTCTGCGGCCAGTTGCTGGAGGCGACAGGCGTCTGCCTGACCCCCGGGAACGGCTTCGGCGAGGGGGGCGAGGGGTTCGCGCGCTTGGCCTTGGTCCATGACACGGCGGCCCTGGAGGCCGGCGCCCAGCGCATGGGGGCATGGCTGAGCAGCCTTTAAGCGCCGCGGCTCTGGCGCGGCAGTTGCGCCAAACCCCAGGGGACTATCCGCTGCCTTGGCGGATTCAGGTGCGGCCGATCTGTGCGAGCACGGAACGGGAGCTGGATCAGTGGCTCCGGCGTGATCCCATGGCTTCAGCCGCCCGCGTGGTGCTGGCTCGTCGCCAGGGATTTGGCCAGGGCCAGCAGGGACGCTCTTGGTCTTCTCCCGCCGGTGGGATCTGGTTGAGTGCCGCCTTGCCCTGGCCTGGCGAGGGGGATCGAGCGGCCTCCCTGGCCCTGGCGGTGGCCGTCGGTTTGGCCCTGCAGTTGGAGGGTCTGGGCTTGGCGCCGGCGATCAAATGGCCGAACGATCTGTTGGTCTCGGGCCGCAAGCTCTGTGGATTTTTGCCGCGCCTGGCCTGGCGTTCCGGCGCCGTTCGCCACGCCCGCATTGGTTTGGGCCTCAATGGCTCCAATGCCGTACCGATGGGGGCGATCAGCCTGGGACAACTGCTGGGCAGGCAGCAGCCGGCTGCCGTGGGGGCGCGTGTACTGCGGGCCTTGGAATGGGCCGTGGCCGCGGCGGACCAGCCCGAGCTGGTGCGGCGGCAGGCCGAGCAACGCCTCTGGGACCCCGGTGGCGTTGAGCATGACGGCCAGCATTGGAGCATCGCCGGCCTCAGCCAGGACGGTGGTCTGCAGCTGCAGAACGGGTCCGGTTCGCTGGTGCTCAGGCGCCGTTTCTAGGGCTTCCTAGGATGCGGATGTGATGCGCCCTCCACGGCTCCGTTGGCTGCTGTTGACGCCGGTGCTTCTGGCTGGACCGGTTGCGTCTGAGCCCAGTGGACCATTGGAGCCGCCGCCCCTGCCGGCGCAGCAGGCGCCCCTGCGTCCCTCCCTGCCGCAGCTTCAGGCGCTGCCGCCGCCGAAGCGGTTTGATCAGTCCCTGGATGCGCTGGTGCGCCAGGGCATCGTCACCCCCTCGGAGCGTCGGGCCCTGCGGGGGGGCGGAGGGGAGCTCCGGCCCCTGGATGTGGGGGCCTTTCAACAGGCCTGTCGCAGCGGTGCGCTCTCCGCCCGTGAATGCAGCGGTGGCATCGCCTTGCGCTGGGGTCTGCGGCGTGAGGGGTCCCGGCGTCCTCCCCTGTCGGTTCCGGTGTCGGCCTTGCTGGGCGGCCGCTTTGACCTCGCGAAGGTGTTTCGGGTGACGCCTCGGCCGGCACCGGTGGCGGGTAATGGCAACCGCCGGTTGCTGCTGCCGATCATTGGTTCGGCCTTCAAGTCCAGCGGTTTTGGCTGGCGTTTGCATCCCCTGCTTGGGGGCTGGCGTCTTCATGCCGGAGATGACCTGGCGGCCCCGGAGGGCACCCCGGTGGTGGCGGCGTTGGCCGGTCGGGTGGTGAGCAGTGGCTTGGCCGGTGGCTATGGCCTGGCGGTGGAGGTGGAGCACCAACGGCCGCGCCGCCGCAGCCTTTACGGCCACCTCTCTGAGCTCTATGTCCGCGCCGGTGATCGGGTGCTGCAGGGGGAGGTGCTCGGCCGGGTGGGCAGCACCGGCTTGAGCACTGGGCCCCACCTGCATTTCGAGCTACGTCAACCGGTTTCCGGTGGCTGGGTGGCCGTTGATCCGGGGGAGTTCGATCCCGGTTCAGCCCTGCGCGGCAGCGATGCGGTGGCCCTGTTGATGGGGCAACTGATCAGCAGCCTGGAGCGACCTGGGGGCTAGGGCTGGGATCCAGCGCCTGCACTCACCAGACGTCCATCGTGGAAGTGCACGACCCGCTGGGCCCGCGCCGCCACCTCGTGTTCGTGGGTCACCAGCAGGATGGTCACCCCCTCCCGCTGGTGCAGTTCATCAAACAGATCCAGGACCTCGGAGGTGGTGCGGGAATCGAGGGCCCCGGTGGGTTCGTCCGCCAGCAGCAGGTTGGGTTGGTTGATGATCGCCCGGGCGAGGGCGACACGCTGCTGTTGTCCGCCGGAGAGCTGGTTGGGTTTGTTGTAGAGGCGCTCTCCAAGGCCGATGCGCTCAAGGGCACGGATGCCCCGCTGCTCACGCTCCTCAGCCGGAACGCCCGCATAGACCATGGGCAACATCACGTTCTCCAGGGCCGTCAGCTCCTGGAGCAGGTGAAATTGCTGGAAGACAAAGCCCAGTTCGCGGTTCCTGAGGTCGGCGAGTTGATCGTCGGAGAGTTGCTCAACGGCGGTGCCGTTGAGGCGATAGCTGCCGCTGGTGGGCCGATCGAGGCAGCCCAGGATGTTCATTGCGGTGCTCTTGCCTGAGCCCGAGGTGCCCATGACGGCGACGTACTCACCGCGTCGCACGCTCATGCTCAGGTCATCGAGGGCAATGACTGTGGTGTCACCGCTGCCGTAGGTCTTGCGAATGTGCTCGAGTTCGGCAACGACGGGCCCGGTGCCGCTTGCCATCAACCCACAGGCAGGCCCGCGGCCGAAGCGAGGGCTTTCTGAAGCATCGGGGTGCCGGAGACCGCACCACTGGCCCAGGTGAACAGCGGGTTGGACAGGATGCCGCCCACGGCCGTGACCACGACACAGGACACCAGGGCGGCCCGAAGGGGCTGCAGTCCAGCAAGGTTCCAGTTGAGGTCTGGGTAGGCCTTGACCACCTCAGAGGCCTCTTGGGGCTCCTTGACCACCATCATCTTGATCACCGAGATGTAGTAGTAGATCGAGACCACGGAGGTCAGTAGGCCGACCACGACCAGCAGGTACTGGTGGTCTGCCCAACCGGCGAAGAAGAGATAGATCTTGCCGAAGAAGCCCAGCATCGGAGGGATGCCACCGAGGGAGAGCAGGCAGAGGCTCAGGCCCAGGGTGATCAGTGGATCCTTCTGGTAGAGACCGGCGTAGTCGCTGATTCGATCACTGCCCGTGCGCAGGGAGAACAGGATGATGCAAGCGAAGGCCCCCAGGTTCATGAACAGGTAGGCGGCCATGTAGAGAACCATTGCCGCGTAACCGTCTTCGGTTCCGCAGACCAGGCCGATCATCACGAAGCCGGCCTGACCGATGGAGCTGTAGGCCAGCATCCGCTTCATCGAGGTCTGGGCCAGGGCGACGACGTTGCCCAGGACCATGCTCAAGATGGCCAAGACGGTGAAGAGAAGCTTCCACTGGGCCTCGAAGGGCTCAAAGCAACCCACCAGGATCCTCAGGGCCAGGGCAAAGCCAGCGGCTTTGGAGCCGACCGAGAGAAAGGCCACCACTGGGGTTGGCGAGCCTTCATAGACGTCAGGGGTCCACTGGTGGAAGGGCACCGCCGCGATCTTGAACGCGACGGTGGCCAGAACGAACACCAAGGCCAGAGCTGCCACCGGCGAAGCGCTGGTTTGCAGTGCAATGCCAACGGCCTCCAGGCTGGTGCTGCCGCCGGTCAAGCCGTAGAGCAGGGAGGCGCCATAGAGGAACACCGCAGCAGCGGCGGACCCCACCAGCAGATATTTCAGTGCGGCTTCGGAGCTGCGGGCATCGCGCTTCATGTAGCCCGACAGCAGATAGCTCGCCACCGAGAGGGTCTCGAGGGAGACAAAGATGCTGACCAGGTCGGTGGACCCGCAAAGCAGCATCGCGCCAAGGGTGGCCGCCAACAGGATCGAGGCGTATTCACCAACGGGGGTGCCCGCCCGCTCGACGTAGCGCCAGCTGATTAAGAGGGAGACAAGGGTTGAGGCGGCGACCACGGCGCGAAAGGCAATGGCCAGGTTGTCGGCCAGGAATGAGCCGAGGAAGGAGGGTTCAAGCGGTGCTGCGTCCCATTGCAGGGCGAGCAGGACCAGGGCGCTGCCCAGTCCGAGATAAGAAAAGAGGGGGACCCACCGTGCGGCCGCTTTTTCCCCCGCCAGATCCACCAGCAGGCAGGCCAGCATCGCGAGCAGGACTGCACCCTCCGGTGCAATGGCTCCTGCATTGAGCTGCAGCGATGTGATGCCACTCACCAGGGGAGCAGCCGCAGTGGAAACGGTCTCGGCGGCAGCCAGGAGAGAGAGCACAGCTGTTGGATCACGCCCGTTGGGCTGGACTGTAGCCGCGCTGGCGTCGTCCTTCGGACTTTCTCGCCGGGGTTGACCGCCGGTGCGATAAAGAGGGAAGCGGTTCACCGCCTGCCTGTGGCGCACACCCTCGTCATCGTTGAAAGCCCCACCAAGGCCCGCACCATCCGCGGGTTCTTGCCGAAGGACTTCAAGGTTGAGGCCTCGATGGGGCACGTGCGCGACTTGCCCAACAACGCGAGCGAGATCCCCGCTGCCCACAAGGGCGAGAAGTGGGCCAATCTCGGCGTGAACACCACCAACGACTTCGAGCCGCTCTACGTGGTGCCGAAGGACAAAAAGAAGGTGGTCAAGGAACTCAAGGACGCCCTCAAGGGCGCCGATCAACTCCTACTGGCGACCGACGAAGACCGGGAAGGGGAATCGATCAGCTGGCACCTGCTGCAGCTGCTCAACCCGAAGGTGCCGGTGAAGCGGATGGTCTTCCACGAGATCACCAAGGAGGCCATCGGTCGCGCCCTGGAGCAGACCCGAGAGCTCGATATGGAGCTCGTCCATGCCCAGGAAACCCGGCGGATCCTCGATCGCCTGGTGGGTTACACCCTCTCCCCGCTGCTCTGGAAGAAGGTCGCCTGGGGCCTGAGCGCCGGACGGGTCCAGTCCGTGGCCGTGCGGCTGCTGGTGCAACGGGAACGGGCCCGCCGTGCCTTCAAGAGCGGCAGCTATTGGGATCTCAAAGCCCAGCTGGCTCAAGGCAGTTCCCCCTTTGACGCCAAGCTCACCCACCTCAAGGGCGAGCGCATTGCCGGTGGTTCCGATTTCGACGAAAACACCGGTGGACTGAAGGCCGGCAGCAAGGTTCGTTTGCTCAGCGAGGCCGATGCCCGCAGCCTGCGCGAGGCCGTCTTGGCTGCGCCCTGGCGGGTGTCGTCCGTGGAGGAAAAGCCCTCCACCCGCAAGCCGGTGGCCCCCTTCACCACCAGCACCCTGCAGCAGGAAGCGAACCGCAAGCTGCGTCTCTCGGCCCGCGAGACCATGCGCACGGCCCAGGGGCTCTACGAGCGGGGCTTCATCACGTACATGCGCACCGACTCGGTGCATCTCAGTGACCAGGCCATCAATGCGGCCCGCAACTGTGTCGCCGATAAATACGGCAAGGACTACCTGAGCGGCTCACCCCGTCAGTTCTCCACCAAGGCCCGCAACGCCCAGGAGGCCCACGAAGCGATTCGCCCCGCCGGTGAGAGCTTCCGTGATCCCTCCACCACTGGCTTGGACGGCCGGGACCTGGCCCTCTACGAGCTGATCTGGAAGCGCACCGTCGCCTCCCAGATGGCGGAAGCCCGCCTGACCATGCTCAGCGTTGAGTTGGAGGTGGATGGCGGCAGCCTCGGACCCGCCAGCTTCAAGGCCAATGGCAAACGCATTGATTTCCCCGGTTTCTTCCGCGCCTACGTCGAGGGAAGCGACGACCCCGATGCGGCGCTGGAAGGCCAGGAAGTCCTGCTGCCAAGCCTGAAGAGCGGCGATAGCCCCAGCTGCAAAGGCGTGGAGGCGCTGGGCCACCAAACCCAGCCCCCCGCTCGCTACAGCGAAGCGGCCCTGGTGAAGATGCTCGAGAAGGAGGGCATTGGTCGCCCCTCCACCTACGCCTCGATCATCGGCACGATCGTCGACCGCGGCTACGCGACCCTGCAGAGCAATGCCCTGACCCCGAGCTTCACGGCCTTCGCTGTGACGGCCCTGCTGGAGGAGCATTTCCCCGATTTGGTGGACACCAGCTTCACGGCTCGGATGGAGGGCACCCTCGATGACATCTCCACCGGGAAGGTGCAGTGGCTCCCTTACCTGGAGAGCTTCTACAAGGGTGATCAGGGGCTCGAGACCCAGGTTCAGCAGCGGGAAGGGGATATCGACCCCACCGCCTCCCGCACCATTGCCCTGGAGGGGCTGCCCTGTGTGGTTCGGATTGGTCGCTTTGGGGCCTATCTGGAAACCAAGCGCGTGGCCGACGACGGCAGCGAAGAGCTCCTGAAGGCCACCCTCCCCAACGAGATCACTCCAGCGGATCTCGACGCGGACAAAGCGGAATTGATCCTCAAGCAGAAGGCCGATGGGCCCGAAGCGTTGGGTGAAGATCCCGAGACCGGAGATTTGGTCTATCTGCTGTTTGGCCAGTACGGGCCCTACGTGCAGCGCGGTCAGGTCAGTGACGAGAATCCCAAGCCCAAGCGGGCCTCCCTGCCCAAGGGCACCAAGCCCGAAGACCTGACCCTGGAGGACGCCCTGGGGCTGCTGCGTCTCCCCAGGCACCTGGGCGAACACCCCGATGGCGGCAAGGTCGAGGCCGGTCTGGGTCGGTTTGGCCCCTATGTCGTCCACCACAAGGGCAAGGGCGAGAAGGACTACCGCTCCCTCAAGGCTGAGGACGATGTCCTGATGGTGGGCCTCTCCCGTGCCCTGGAGTTGCTGGCGATGCCCAAGCGGGGTCGCGGCGGCCGCACGGCCCTGAAGGATCTCGGCACCCCTGAGGGCGGCGATGAAGCCATCCAGCTCTTTGATGGTCCCTATGGCCTGTACGTCAAGCAGGGCAAGGTGAACGCCTCGCTGCCGGAAGGAACAACAGCCGACACCATCACCCTTGAGCAGGCGGTGGAGTTGCTGGCCGCGAAGGCGGCCTCGGGCAAAGGCAAGGGCCGCAAGACCGCAGCGAAATCCAGCACCGCCAAGAAACCAGCCGCCAAAAAGCCCGCGGCGAAAAAAGCGCCGGCCACCACCAAAACGGGTCGGCTTCGGGCTAGCGCAGTGAGGATCATCAAGGCGGCCGACAGCTGATGGCGCCACTGCGCTGGGGTTCGCTTGTGTTGCTCGCAGCGGCCTTGGCCGGCTGCCAGGGCACCCCCCTTGGCGACCAGCTGTCGCGGAGTTTTTCCAGTCCGCTCCCCGAGGCACCGCCTGCGGCCGCCCCGACTCAGCCCGCCGAGCCCAAGAAGGAGGAGGAGAAACCGGTGGCCCAAAAGCCGGCGCCGAAACCCCCTGAAGCGCCAGCGGCTCCTCGCCCCAGCGCACCGCCGGCCCCCTATCGGGTGACGATCAAGTTGCCCGCCGCTGATCCTTCCGCCCCTGCGGAGGTGCTGACCCAGGCCTTGCGCGCCGCCGGTTTGGCCTTTGAAGTGGAGACCATTGAGCGCGTCCCCAACGGGACGACGCCCACACGCACCGCTGCGCCTGAACCGCGCTAGGCCGGCCCGATCCCATGTCCTTGAGTCGCCGTCAGGCCCGACAGCTCACCGATACGGCCTACCTGGCGGCGGCCACAGCCTTGCTCTGGGTGGGCCTCTACTACCTCCCGGTGGGTGGTGCCCTGTTTCGCCTGGCGCTGCCCTTGCCCCTGGCGTTGCTGCAGCTTCGCCATAACGGCCGTTGCGCCGTGGAGGGTGTGGCCGTGGCGGCCCTGCTCTTGGTGGCCTTGATGGGGCCGATTCGCGGTCCGTTGGTGCTCTTCCCCTATGGCTTCCTGGCCCTTTGGCTGGGCTGGTGTTGGAGTCGGGGTCTGAGTTGGTACCTGAGCTGGGGCGTGGGTGTGTTGATCGGCGCCGGTGGCTTCCTGGTGCGGGTGGCGGTGCTCTCGATCCTCCTGGGCGAAAACCTTTGGGTCCTGATCACCTCCGCCGCCTCCCAGGTGCTGGAGCGGCTTCTTGGCTTGGTCCAGATCGGCGGTGGACCGGATCTCTTTCAGGTGCAGCTGATGGCCCTCGCCCTGGTGCTGGTGCAAAACCTGATCTATGTGCTGGCCCTGCATGCGGTGGCCCTCTGGATCTTTCCCCGCCTGAAGAGTCCGATCAGCGAGCCTCCGGCTTTGTTGCGCCCCCTATTGGCCCTGGATCCGCTTTGACACTGGAGCGAATCAGCGGCGAGGCGGCCTGGGCGGAGCAGTGGTGCCAGCGCCTCAGGGCCGCTGCCAGCGAGACCCGAGTGTTGTTGCTGCTGGCTGGCACGGACACGGCGGCGGTGCCGGGGATCTCGGCCGCCGGGGCCACCCCTGAGTCCCGCCGCTTCACGGCCGCCGCCGATGCCGAGTTGCTCTGGCAGGGCCCGGCCGCCCGGCGACCCCATGCCTTGCCGCCCCTGCCGGCGGGGGTCTCTCCCGCCTTGATTGCCTGGGCGGTTCTGGAGGGCTTGGCCCTGGAGCCCTTGGTGCTGAATCTGGGGGCGCCCGTCGCACCGGCCATCCCCCATCTCCAGCTCAACCCGTCGCCCGCGCGCTGCCTCAGCGGCGGGCAGGCGATGGATCCCGAGCGGGTGCAAGCCCTCTGGGGCTGGGGGGAGCGCTGGGGCCGCGGCTTGGCCCGCTCCGGCCAACCGGTGTTGCTCAGCGAGTGTGTGCCTGGGGGGACGACCACCGCCCTGGCGGTCCTGGAGGCCCTGGGGATTCCCTCCATGGGCTTAGTCAGTGGCAGCGTTCGCCAGCCGGATCACCAGCTCAAGGCGCGCTTGGTTCAACGGGGATTGGCGGCTGCTCAATTGGCTGCGGATGCCAGCCCCCAGGCTGTGTTGGCTGCGGTGGGTGACCCGATGCAGGTGGTTGCGGCGGCCCTGCTGAAGCAGGCGGCCTTGGCGGGAACGCCGTTGCTCTTGGCGGGCGGCAGTCAGATGGCGGCTGTCCTGGCCCTGGCCTTGGCGGCGTGTACACCGCCTGAGCGCCAGCAGCTTTGCCAGCAGGCTGCGGTGGTGACCACCGCCTGGGTGGCCCATGAGGCGGCCAGCGATTTCCCGGGGCTGATGCAGCAACTGGCCCAGCGCTTTGCGGTGCAGCCCCTGGCCTTTGCCACGGGCCTGCGCTTCACGGAGAGCCGCTGCCCGGAGTTGCTCGATTACGAGCGCGGCTACGTCAAAGAGGGAGTTGGCGCTGGGGGCTTGGCCGCCCTCTGGCAGCTCAGCGGGCGTTCGCTGCAGGCGCTCCAGGAGGCCTGTGAGCAGGCCTGTGACCAGCTGCAGCACCCGGCCTAGCCTGCGCTTGTGACTTCCCGCCGCCACGCTCTGCAACTGATGGCTTCAGTGGCGGCCCTGGGCGCGGCTGCCGGCTGTGCACCGGCGCGCTCTGGCCAGCCGCAGCTGTTGAGCGTGAAAGGGGACTTGCCCAAGGCCTGGCTGCAGGAGCTGCCGTCGCCCTGGCAGCCCCGCGCCCTGGAGAGCCCGGAGCAGCTCCTGAGCCTGGTGGATCGCTCCGCCTTGCAGGAGCAGCCCCTGGCGGGGGCTGCCTTGTTGGCCCTCGGAGACGGCTGGGCCCAGCAGCTCGATCGCGCCCGGCTCCAGCCCCTCGAGGCTCCGGCCCTGCTCGAGCAGCTGGCGCCCATGGCCCAGGCCCCCAGTCGGTTGTTTGCGGCTGAGGGCGCTGTTCCCCTGGCTTTCCCGTGGGCCTTTGGCACCTGGTTGTTGGTGCTGCGCAGCCGCCCGGACCTCTGGCGGCAGCGCGAGTTGGGTTGGTCGCTGCTGCTCGATCCCAGCCTTCGCGGCAAGGTTGTGCTGCCCTCCAGTCCGCGGGTGGTGATCGAGCTGGCCCTGCGTCAGTTGGGTCTCTCCAGCGGCGATCCCAAGGCCCTGAGCAACCCAGCGCTGCCGCAGCAGCTGTCCCAGTTGGTGGGGCAGGCGTTGGCGCTGGATGAGCGCGATGGACTGAATCTGCTGTTGGCCGGTGAGGCGGATGCGGCGGTGGTTCCCAGCCATCGGGCGATTCCCCTGCTGAAGAAAGATCCGCGGCTTTTGGCCTTCCTGCCGGAGTCAGGCTCTCCGCTCTGGTGGCAGCTGCTGCTCCGTCTTCCCCCCCAGGACACTGCGGGGGTGGATCCGCCGCTTCCCCTGGAGTGGGTGCGCGATGGCCTCAGCCTGCCCCTGATGGATCGCCTGTTGGCGGCGGGTTGGGTGCCCCCGCTTCCCCGTCAGCGCTTGGAGCCTGTGCTGCAGCGCTGGCCTGAGCGACTGCGGCCTTTGTTGCTTCCCAGTGAGGCGGTGCTGCAACGCTGCAACAACTTGCCGGTGTTCACGCCCGCGGAGCGCAGCCGCTGGCAGACCCTGTGGGATCAGGCCCTCAGCCGCTAACCCCAGAGCCTGCGCCGGGGTGCGGCCGCCAGGCGTTGATGGGTTTCAGCCAAGAGTTCAGGAATGGGGAGCTGATGGGGACAGCGGGGTAGGCACTCGCCACAGCCTTCGCAGGCGGAGGCATTCACGCTCTCCCACCAGTGCCCGGCTCTTCCGATCAGGTTGTAGCGCTCCTGGGCGAAGGCGCTGAGGCCATGGCCGAGGTCCAGGTTGCGCAGGCGCAGCAGCTCGGGGATTGGTACCTCGTTGGGGCAGGGCAGGCAGGCCCGGCACTGCTGGCAGGCGGTCTCAGCCAGTCGACCCTGGCCGGCCTGCCAGGCGCGCTCCAGGGCTTGGCGATGGCTCGGTTCCAGACCAATCTCCTTGTCGACCATGAGGCGTTGGGCCAGGTCCAGGTCGCTGGCTTGGGCGGCCCCCAGGGTCAAGCAGGAGATGCCCGCATCGAGCAGGAAGCGATAGGCCAACTCCAGGGGCTCAAACGGATCGCAGTCGGCGCGCAGTTGCTCAGGCGGGGCGTAGAGCCGGCCCCCCTTATCGGCTGGCGAGATGGCCAGAACCCCGATTCCCTCCCGCAGGGCCGCCTGGGCCAGGGGCAGTCGGGTTTGATCGAACCAATGGAGGTGCAGGCTGCAAAAGCTGAAGCGGGCAGAGGCGAGGGCGGCCTCAATCAGCGAGAGCTCGCCATGGCTCGAGAACCCCACCTGGGTGACCAGTCCCTCCCCCAGGGCCCACTGCAGCAGATCCGCTCCGGCCCCCTCGAGGGCCCAATCCAGGTGCTCCCTGCGGTTGAGGCCATGGACCGCAAGGTTGTCCAGCTGTTGCACTCCCAGGCGTTGCAGGATCCCGCGGAGCTGCGTCTGTCCCTCCTCCAGGCTGATCCCCGGCAGCAGCTTGCTGGTGAGCACCAGCTCCCCAGGGGGGCGTGCACGCAGGGCCTGGCCCAGGAAGGCTTCTGCGGGGCCGTAGGCCGGGGCGGTCTCAATGTGATTGATGCCCGCGGCCAGGGCGGCATCGAGCACCTCCGCCATCTGCTGCGGGCTGCTGGTGGCCCGCATCGTGCCCAGGCAGAACGGGGAGACCCGTGGTCCTTGGCCAAAGGGGCGGCGCTCAGCCAGGGTCTTCCTCCGCCTCCGTCTGGGCTTGGTTGATGTGCCTCACAAGCTCGGCGGGACTGATGCCATCGATGAAGCGGCGGAAATCGGCGGCATCTTCCGCATCGGCCTCAGCATCCACGGGGATGGAGGCATCAGCGACGACCTCCTCCAGCATCCAGATCCCACTGCCGGTGCGGACGGCCAGGGCAATGGCGTCGCTGGGTCTGGCGTCGAGCTCCAGCTCCTCGTCGCCCTCGGTGCGCAGTTTCAGCACGGCACGAAAGGTGCTGTCTTCGATGGCGTGGACGATCACCTTGGTCAGCTCCAGCCCCCCGGCCTGCAGCAGTTCCACCATCAGGTCATGGCTCAGGGGCCTGGGCGGGGTCTGGTCGCTGAGCCCGGCCATGATGTTTTGGGCTTGGGCCTGGTCGATCCAGATGGGCACCTGACGCCGCCCGGATGGATCGCGGAGCAGCACGATCGGACTTCGACTGGCGGCGTCGAGGGCAATGCCGGCCACTCGCATTTCGACCATGGCTTGCCCGCTTTCCCTTCTGCCCGATTATGGCCAGTGTTGATCAGGCCACCGCATGTTCACTGGGCTGGTTCAGGCCACCGGAGAGCTGCAGCGCAGCAGCGGCGGTTTGCGGCTGCGCATCCCCCGGGGCTCTGAGCTCGATCCGGCCCAGCTGGCCCTCGGGGACAGCGTGGCGGTTGATGGGGTCTGCCTGACGGTGACCGAGCGCTCCGCCAGTGGGTTCTCGGCCGATGTCAGTGAGGAGACCCTCAGCCGCACCACCCTCTCGGCCAAGGCCGACCGTGGGGGCTGGGTCAACCTGGAGCCGGCCCTGCGTCTTCAGGATCGACTGGGCGGCCATTTGGTCAGCGGCCACGTCGACGGCTTGGGCGAGGTGGTGGGGGTGGAGCAGCAAAGCGCCTCTTGGAAGCTCACGCTGCGTTGGCAGGATCCCTCCTTTGGTCGCTACATCTGCGAGAAGGCCAGCGTTGCTGTCGATGGCATCAGCCTGACGGTGGCGGGCTGCAGTCAGGACGGGGCTGAGTTTTGGATCGCCGTGATCCCCCACACCTGGGGCACGACGACCCTGCAGCATCTGCAGCGCGGCACGGCGGTGAATCTGGAGGCAGACCTGCTGGCGAAGTACACCGAACGCTTGTTGCAACACGGGACGGCGTCGACGGCTCCGATTAGTGAGGCCTGGTTGAAGGAGCACGGCTGGAGCTGACAACACCAGATGCCATGCCTACGTTCCGGGGGTTCGTGTTCCTGCTGAACACTTCATGGCTTCTGACGACAATTCCGGTCTGATGGTGGGCGCCCTGCGCAGCTTCACCGTGGCCGAGGGCATCCTGCTGCTGGTGCTGGGTGTCCTTGCCCTGATCTTCCCGATGATTGCCTCCGCCTGGGTGACGGTGGTGGTAGCCCTGGCTTTTTTGGTCGGCGGCATCATCGGCTGGGTGAACAGCCTCAACCGCTCGAGGCAACTGAGCCAATGGCACTGCTTCTGGCGCCTCGTGGTCTCGACCCTGTTTGTGGTCACCGGGGCTTGGATCATCCAGCAGTTCAGTGCTGGGGTTGAACCGGCTGCCGCTCAAGTGGCGGCGTTGGCCTTCGCCATCGGCATCGTCTTTTTGGTGGAGGGTGCGGTGGCCAGCATCGTTTCCCTGTCCCATCGGGAGATGGCCGGGTGGGGCTGGGGTTTGGCCAATGGCATCGTCACCTTGATCCTTGGCCTGATCATCGTGTCGATGAAGGGCCTGGGTCTGCTGAGCGTGATCGGCATCCTGGTGGGGATCAGCTTCCTCTTCAGCGGCATTGACCTTCTGGTCTTCAGTGCCGCGTTCCACGGTCCAGACGAGCGCTGAATCGCGCAGGGGATCTCCCTTAGAGGGCTTCGTTTGCGCTGCCGTCCTGTTCCACGGGCAGCAGCCAAATGGAGCCCGTTTCTTTGTGGACTTCGATCTTGAACTCCTGGCCGGGCTCTAGCCCCATGCGCCTGGTGTAGGCGTTGCCGATCAGGAGGTTGCCGTTGCCATGGACCTTGGTGCGGAATTCCGCTTGCCGCCCCTTGGTGCCGCTGCCACCGCCGCTTTGGCTGGGGAGCTTGTAGCCCTTGGCTTCCACCAGGGCGCGATAGAAGCTTTTTTTGAGAAGACGGCCACTGGGACCGACATAGCCACAGGCCCGAGCGATCTGATCTTCAGGCCGATTGCTGAGCGACCGGGCTTTGTCCAGTAGCGCCTTGCCTTCCAGCATCTGGGTCGGCTTGGTTGTCTTCTCTTCGACGAACACCGCTGCAGTGGGTCGCTGGCGGCCCGATTGTGCCGATCACTTGCAATGCTTCGCAAGGGCAACTTGCAAGAACTGTGATCAAACAGCTGCCCTACAGCAGATAAAGGATTCCGTAGAGCACCACCCAGATCCCATCGACGAAGTGCCAATAAAGCTCGGCGGCCTCCAGGGGAAAGAGGTTGTCAGAGCTGACGCGGCCCCCTTCACGGCACTGCCACCAGACGATCAGGATCATCAAGCCGCCCAAGGTGACGTGCAGGCCGTGGAAGCCCGTGATGGCGTAGAAGGTGCTGGCAAAGAGGTTGTCGGTCAGACCAAAGGGCAGCTCGAAGTACTCCTTCATCTGACCGGCCAGAAAGGCAAAGCCCAGGGCGGCACTGATCAAAAGCCAGCGTTGGCAGAGGGCCTTTTGATTGCGCTTCAACGCTGCGCCAGCCCGGTGGAAGGTGAAGCTGCTGATCAGCAGCAACAGGGTGTTGATGGTGGGTAGCACCATCTCCAATTCGTAGGTCGCCCCGGATGGCAGGGGGTTAACGGCTCGGAAGGTCAGATAGGCGGCAAAGAAACCGGCGAAGGTCATGCCATCGGCCACCAGGAAGGTGGCGAGGCCGAACATCCGGAAGTCGCCGTGGTGCTCCTGGTGCTCGGTGCCCTGTTCTTGGTTCAGGGATTCGCTTGTGCTCAGGCTTGTCATGGCATTCAGGAGCGCTGGTCAGAGTTGCCGAGCTTCCACAGCTCAGAGCCCGAGGTGGCGGCCAATGGCAGTTCGCCGGCGGGGGTGCCATAGCCGTAGGGCTCTTTCACCAAGGGGGCCTCGCCCTTCCAGTTCTCCACCGGTGGAGGGGAGCTGGTGAGCCATTCGGGGGTTAGGGCATTCCAGGGGTTGTCTCCGGCTGGTGCGCCGTTGAAGGCACTCATGACGACGTTCAGCAGGAAGGGCAGGGTGCTGATGGCCATCAGCAGCGCCCCAACACTGCTGAGCTGGTTGATCAACTCAAATTGCGGGTCGTATTCGGCAACGCGGCGCGGCATGCCATTGAGGCCAAGCCAGTGTTGCGGAGCGAAGCAGAGGTTGAAGCCGACAAAGGTCAAGAGAAAGTGCAGCCGTCCCAGGTCCTCGTTGAGCAATCGGCCGGTCACCTTGGGATACCAGTGGTAGATCGAGGCAAAGATCACAAACACCGTGCCGCCGTAGACGATGTAGTGGAAGTGGGCGACGACGAAGTAGGTGTCGTGCACGTGAATGTCGAAGGGGACCTGGGCGAGGGCGACGCCCGTGATTCCCCCGAAGACAAAGTTGATGATGAAGCCGCAGGAGAAGAGCATCGCGCTGTTGAGGGCAATGCGGCCTCCCCACATGGTGGCGAGCCAGTTGAAGAACTTGATCCCTGTCGGGACGGCGATAAAGGAGGTGGCGATGGTGAAAAACAGCCGCATCCAGGGAGGCGTGCCGCTGGTGAACATGTGGTGGGCCCAGACGATCAGGCCCAAGAAGACGATGCCCATGATCGAATACACCATCGTTGTGTATCCGAAGAGCGGCTTGCGGCAGTGGATCGGCAGGATTTCGCTCACCAGGCCAAAGGCCGGCAGCACCATGATGTAAACCGCGGGGTGGGAATAGAACCAAAACAGGTGCTGATAAACCACCGCATTGCCGCCCAGGCTTGGGTTGAAAAAGCCGGTGTGGGCAATGATGTCGAAGCTCAGTAGCACCAGAGTCCCCGCCAGGACTGGGGTGGAGAGCACCACCAAGATGCTGGTGCCGAGCATCGCCCAGCAGTACATCGGGAGCTGCATCAGCTTGAGCCCCGGTCGCCGCAGTTTGAGGATGGTGGCGATGAAGTTGATCCCGCCAAAGATGGAGCTGCCGCCCAGCAACAGCACGCTCAAGATCCAGATGATCTGACCGGTGGCCGGGGTCGTGATGCTCAGGGGTGGGTAGGCGGTCCAGCCCGACTGGGCAGCGCTGGCGATGAAGTAACTGCTGATCAGGAGCAACCCGGCTGGAGGGATCAGCCAAAACGCCACCGCGTTCAGTCTTGGGAACGCCATGTCGCGCGCTCCCACATAGAAGGGAATCAGGTAATTGCCAAAGGCCCCATTCACCACCGGGACGATCCAGAGAAAGATCATCACCGTCCCGTGCAGGGTCAGGACTTCGTTGTAGGTCTCCCTGGGAAGGAAGTCCGAAATCGGGGTCAGCAGCTCGGTTCGAATCGCTCCAGCGAGGGCGCCACCGATCAGATAAAAAATGAAGCCACAAACCAGATACTGCAGCCCGATCACCTTGTGGTCGGTGCTGAAACTCAGGTAGCGCAGCCAGCCTTGGGGTTGCAGCGGCGTGCGGTGCTCAGGGGTCAGGCTGATGGTCATGACTGCACCGGGGTTTGTGGGGCTGCGCTGGCAATCGGACTGTTCTGGTTGACCCAGGCCTCGAAGGTCTCGGGTTCATCGACGATCACGGTCGAGCGCATTCCGCCGTGGTACGGGCCGCAGAGCTCTGCGCAGACGATCGGATAACGGCCAGCTCTCGTGGCGGTGAAACTCAAGAGTGTGGGCTGACCGGGGATGACGTCTTGCTTCAGGCGGAATTCGGGGACCCAGAAGGCATGGATGACGTCATTGGCCTTCATGCGCAATGCCACCGGCTGCCCCATGGGCACATGCAGCTCGCCGCTCGTGATCTCAGCCCCCGGGTAGTGAAAGATGAACGCGAACTGCATGGCCGTCACGTCGATCGGCAGTGGGGCTAGGGCGTCGTCGCTCTCCAGGCTCACGGGGCTGATACCGCCCCAGGTGCGGGACTCCTCCATCTCCCCGCCCATGGCATGCATGCTGTGGTCATTGAGCGGAGCCATGCCGCCCATCCGGTCGTAGATGTCGTAGCTATAGATCCCGACAAACAAGACCACCACGGCGGGAATGGCGGTCCACAGGATCTCGAGCGGGAGGTTCCCCTCGACGGCTTCGCCATCACCGCTCTCGCCTGGCTTGCGCCGGAACTTCACCAGGCTGTAGAGGATCAGCCCGACAATCCCGACAAACAGGATGGTCCCAATGCTGAAGAGCACCTTGAAGAGCTCGTCATAAACAGGCGCGTTGGCGCTGGCGTCAACCGGCAGGAGGTTGACGTTCTGCCCGATCCAGAGGCCCATCAACACCAGGGCCATTCCGGTGATCAGGGTGAGGATTGCGGCTGGTATCCGCATCGTCCTGAAATCAATCGAGGTCAGCCTATGGAGGCTTGATCGTCGACGCGTTGTTCGTGGTTCTTTGCAGCAATCCGCCGCTTCTTGGTGAGGGAACGCTCACCCATTGATCACTGTTGGTGTCGCTTTTGGGTGGCGCGTGACGGACGTCTGCGAAGCCGGTGTGACGTCATTAGGTTGACGCCAACCGCCCTTCTCCAGCAGAGATGTTCGGCGCCATGCAGCCCAACAAACGAGACGGCCTCGCCGCACTCTGCGCCCACCTGTTGGTCGCACTGATTGCGCTGGTGGTCATCGGCGGGGCCACGCGTGTGATGGAGGCAGGTCTGGCTTGCCCAGACTGGCCCCTTTGCTACGGCTCCCTCTTGCCGGGGCGCCAGATGAACCTGCAGGTCTTCCTGGAGTGGTTCCATCGCCTGGATGCCTTTGTCGTCGGTGTGGGCCTTCTGGTTCTCACCTCGGTCAGTTGGTGGTGGAGGCGGGAGTTGCCCAAGGGCTTCCCCCTCCTGGCCAGCCTGAGCCTGGTGCTGGTGGCTGTTCAGGCGGGCTTGGGTGCCCTAACGGTGACCCTGCTGTTGCCATTCCCTGTGGTGACGGCTCACCTGCTCACCGCCCTGGTGTTGGTTGCTCTGCTGAGCGGTTTGAGTGAGTTGCTGAGGGCCGGCTCCCTGACTTCTTCCTCAGGGCGTTCTCTGCTCTGGGCTGGCCTCACCGCATTCCTGGCGACTGCGGTGTTGGTGCAGTGCCTCTTGGGCGGACTCATGGCCAGTCAGTGGGCGGCAGGCCGGTGCCTGAGCGCTGGGGAGGGCTGCTCCTGGCTCTTGATGCACCGCCTGGGTGCTCGGCCGGTGGGTCTGCTGGTGCTCCTGGGTTCGGGACTGCTGCTTTGGAAGCGTCCGGCGGAGCGCCCCTTTGCCTTGGCTGCGGCACTGCTGGTTCTGCTGCAGATCGCCCTGGGTGTGCTGAGTTTGCGTCTCAGCCTGTCCGTTCCAGCGGTGACCGTGGCACACCAGCTGGGCGCTGCTCTCTTGGTGGCCGTTCTGGCGGCCTTGACCGTTCGTAGTTGGCCGGAGGTGCTTCGTGGTTAATGCCTTGCCCCTGACCCGTGAGGAGATCGTTCCCTCCAGGAAGCGGCTGAAGTTGCCCCCCTGGCTGGAGATCGCCAAGCCCCGTTTGATCCCCCTGTTGCTGGCGACCACCCTTGGCGGGATGGCGATGTCGGAAGGCTGGCCCCTGCCTCCTCTCCGCCTGGCCTGCACCTTGGGTGGTGGCGCCTTGGCCGCCGCAGCGGCTGGGGTCCTGAATTGCCTTTGGGAGCAGGAGCTCGATGGCCGCATGCAGCGAACCAGCGGCCGTGCACTCCCCTCCGGTCGCCTGTCGATCACGACGGCTTTTGCCATTGCCGTCACCCTCACGCTGACGGCGGCGACGCTGCTGGTGGGCGGGGTGAATTGTCTGGCCGCCAGCTTGTCGCTGCTGGGTCTGTGCAGTTACGTCCTGCTCTACACGGTGCTGCTGAAGCCCCGCACCACCCAGAACATCGTGATCGGTGGTGTGGCTGGAGCCATTCCCCCCCTGGTCGGTGCCGCCGCGGCAACGGGCCATCTGGGCCTGGGGAGTTGGTGGTTGTTTGCCCTGGTGATGCTGTGGACGCCAGCCCATTTCTGGGCCCTCGCTCTGCTGCTGAAGGAGGACTACCGCGCCGTCGGGATCCCCATGCTCCCGGTGGTGAAGGGCAGTGGTGCCACCGCTGAGGCCATTCGTTGGTATGCCCTGGCGACGGTGGTGCTGAGCCTGGTGGGTGTCTGGGCCTTGCCCGGTGGGGGGTTGCTCTACGGGCTCCTGCTGCTCCCCTTCAATGCCCGGCTCTTGCAGATGACCTGGAATTTGCACAAAGACCCGGATGATCTGCAGCGGGCCAAGGGGTTGTTTCGCTGGTCGATCTTCTATCTCTTCGGCGTCTGTCTGCTGCTGCTGATGGCTCGGATGCCGGCCGGGGAGCAGTTTTCGCAGCAGGGCTTTGCCCTGCTGGGTTGGAGTGGGTCCGGCAACGCAGGTTTCACCCTGGTGGCATCGCTGGTGAGCGGCGCTTTCTAGAGTCGATTTCTCTAGTGCTCCAGCGAGGTCGGCGGCGGTGACTCATCCAGTGATTGATCTGGAGAACGTCTCCAAGCGCTACGGAAAAGGTGAGAAGGCCGTTGATGCCTTGAACGGCCTGAATCTTCAGGTCCCTGGCGGCAGTTTGTTCGGCTTGTTGGGTCCCAACGGGGCGGGCAAAACAACGACCCTGCGCATCCTCGCCACCCTGTTGGCCCCGTCCAGCGGCCGTGTCCAGGTGGCGGGGCTCGACGCGCTCACAGACCCCCGCGGTGTCCGCGAGCGTTTGGGTTATGTGGCCCAAGAGGTTGCCCTCGACAAGATTCTCAGCGGCCGTGAGCTGCTCCAGTTGCAGGGCGACCTGTATCACCTGGCCCGTTCAGCCCGGGACCAGCGCATTGCTGAGCTGATTGATCTGCTGGGGATGGCGGACTGGATTGACCGCCGCAGCGGCACCTACTCCGGTGGGATGCGCCGGCGTTTGGATTTGGCCTCCGGTCTGCTGCACCGTCCGGATGTCTTGGTGCTCGATGAGCCCACCGTTGGTCTGGATATCGAGAGTCGCGCTGCCATTTGGACCGTGCTGCGCCAACTGCGCGACCAGGGCACCACGGTGCTGCTGAGCAGTCACTATCTCGAGGAGGTCGATGCCCTGGCGGATCAGCTGGCGATCATTGAGGACGGTCGGGTGATTGCGGCGGGCCCCCCCTCCGAACTCAAGGCGGCCCTCGGCGGTGACCGCGTCACCCTGCGGGTGAGGGAGTTCAGCGATGAACCCGAGGCCCTACGGGTTCAGCAGCTGCTGCAGGCCTGTCCGGGGGTGCGTCAGGTGGTGGTGAACCGAGCCCAGGGCTTCTCCTTGAATTTGGTGGTGGAACACGACGGTGTGGTGGAGCAGTTGCGCCGTCAGCTGGCTGAAGCCCAGCTCCCTGTTTTTGCCCTTGCCCAAAGCCGCCCCAGCCTGGATGACGTCTACCTCCAGGCCACGGGTCGGACCTTGATGGATGCCGAGCTGGCGGTGGCCGGTGTCCGTGATGCCAAGGCGGAGCGCAAGCAGTCCATGCGTTGACCGTGGCTTTGGTTCGGGATTTCCCGTGGATGGACTTTTCTGTTATTTGAGATGACCAGCGCTTCCTCTTCTTTGCTCAGCCCGGCCCCCAGCGCCAGCGCCCCGCGGTCAGCCCTGGCTGACCTGACGCAGGAGACCCTGGCCTTGACCCGCCGTCTGTTCCTGCAGCTGGCGCGCCGTCCGTCGACCCTGGTGGCGGGGGTCCTGCAACCCCTGATTTGGCTGGTTCTCTTTGGGGCCCTCTTCGCCAATGCCCCTGAGGGTCTGCTGCCCGAGGGCATGAGTTACGGCCGCTTCCTCGGTGCCGGCGTGATTGTCTTCACGGCCTTCAGCGCTGCTTTGAATGCGGGCTTGCCGGTGATGTTCGATCGGGAGTTTGGTTTCCTCAATCGCCTGTTGGTGGCCCCGTTGCGCTCCCGCAGCTCGATTGTCCTGGCCTCGGTGCTCTACATCACGGCCCTGAGCCTGGTGCAGAGCGTCGCGATCATGGCCACCGCCTGGGTCTTGGGGTACGGCTGGCCCGGCGGTTCTGGGTTGCTCCTGGTGCTGCTGACCCTGTTGCTGTTGGTCTTCGCTGTGACGGGCCTGAGCTTGGGGTTGGCCTTCGCACTGCCAGGTCACATCGAGCTGATCGCCGTGATCTTTGTGGCCAATTTGCCCCTGCTGTTTGCCAGCACGGCCCTGGCTCCGATTTCCTTTATGCCGGCCTGGTTGGGCTGGCTAGCGGCCGTAAATCCCCTTACCTTCGCGATTGAGCCGATTCGCGCCGCTTACGCCGGTCATTTCTCCCTCTCAGCTGTGGTGTTGCATGCCCCCTATGGGGACCTCAGCGCTGCCGCTTGTTTAGGGGTTCTGGCCGCTTTGGCGTTGGGTTTGTTTCTGCTGATCCGCCCTCTGCTGGATCGCAAGCTCGCCTGATCTTTTCCCGCAGCGATCGTGCCCCAGCGCCCTTCTCCTCCGCCGTCACCGCAAGCCCGCCGCCAGGCCCACGTTTTGGCCCTGCGCCAGGCCTTGTCCGAACGTGATCGATCGAGCGTGGATGGGTTGCTCGGCCAGTGGGTCCATCGCCACGGGGTCGATGCTCTTGAGCCCCTGCTTCAGGAGTTGGAAGCCGAGGATTCAGAAGGACTCCACTGGTGGCGAACTCCTCAGGCTGAGCCCGAGCCCCTCGTCGTTGAGGTGCAAGAGGAGATGGCACCTGAACCGCAACCTGAAGTCGAGCCGGAACCCGAACCTGAGCCCGAACCGGTTGTGATGGCTGAGCCTGAACCTGAACCTGTAGCGGCTCCGGTTCCGATCCCTCAGACCGCGTTCAAGCCCGTCGTGCCTCGTCGAGCCGCTGCGTCACGCCCTGCTCCGGCCCCCAGCCATCCCGCCTTGGCGGAGTTGCGTGCTTGGCTTCCCGGTTCGCAAGACTCCCGTGCTGCCTGATCCCTCGTTGCTCCGTGGCGGGCTGATCGTCTCGGTTCAGGCCCCTGAGGGCTCACCGATGCGGGACCCGCAGGTGATTGCGGCCATGGCTGAGGCCAGCCTCAACAACGGCGCGGTGGGTGTCCGCTTGGAGAGCCCCGAACACATTGGGGCGGTGCGCCGCCGCTGCCCGGAGGCTTTGATTATTGGCCTCTGGAAGCGCACGTTCCCCGATAGTTCCGTCTACATCACCCCCGGCTGGGAAGAGATTCAGGCGGTTTGGGCCGCCGGTGCCGATGTCATCGCCCTGGATGCCACTGATCGGGTTCGCCCCGCTGGGGCCCTCTTGCCCGATTTGGTGCAGCGCGCCAAGCAGGAGCTTGGAGCCTGCTTGATGGCGGATGTCGACAGTCTGGAGAACGGGTTGCGCGCCGCGGAGCTCGGCTGTGATTGGGTTGGCACAACCCTCTACGGCTACACCGAGTCCACCGCCTCCCTCAAGCCTCCCGCTTGGACTCTGTTGCGTCCACTGCGCGAGCAGCTCCCGGGTCCGGTGATGCTGATCTGTGAGGGTGGAATCGCCTCAGCCCAGCAGGCCAGACAGGCCCTTGATGGGGGTTCCGATGCGGTGGTGGTGGGGACGGCGATTACCGGCGTGGATCTGCAGGTGGCGGCCTATCGCCGGGCCCTGGAGTCCTAGCGGTCCAAAAGCTTTCTGAAGGAGCAGGACCTGCAGCCCAGGCGAGTTCAAACTGAGCGTGTCTCGGTTGTCTCGAATGGGAGGAAAGTCGATGGGCTCCCAGCGTGGGCTGCCGTTTTTTTCAGTGGTGGTGGGCGTGACGCTCTTGGCCACACCCATAGCGGGCTTGCCCTTAGCTGAGCTCGAAGCGCTGAACCGGGAGCTGGGCCGCCTGTGCCGCAACCCACCCCCGGAAGCCCTTGCCGTCTGCCGGATTCACGCCCGCTTGATTCGGGTGATGTAGGCCGAGGCCGGCATCACATCATGCCGGGCATGCCCATGCCGCCCATTCCACCCATACCGCCCATGCCACCCATGGGATCCATGCCGCCACCGCCCGGTGCGGCTGCGGCAGCCGGCTCGGGTTTGTCAGCGATCACCGCCTCGGTGGTCAGCAGCAGGGAAGCAATCGAGACGGCGTCCTGAAGGGCCAGGCGGACCACCTTGGCGGCATCAAGAATGCCTGCGGTGAGCAGGTTTTCGTAGGTGCCGGTCGCGGCATTGAAGCCGTTGCCAGTGGAGGCCACTTGGTCCGCCACAACGTTGGGGTCATAGCCCGCGTTGGCTGCAATCTGATGCAGGGGCGCAGAGAGAGCGCGCTGCACGATCTCAACACCGGTGCGCTCGTCGCCCTCCAGCTGGGCAGCTAGGCCATCGAGGTCGGCGGCGAGCTGGACCAGGGTGCTGCCACCGCCGGCGACGATGCCCTCTTCCACCGCGGCGCGGGTGGCGTTGAGGGCGTCTTCGATCCGCAGTTTGCGGTTGCGCAGCTCGGTTTCGGTGGGAGCACCCACCTTGATCACGGCAACGCCACCGGCCAGCTTGGCGATGCGCTCGGTGAGCTTCTCGCGGTCGTACTCAGAGTCGGTGTTCTCGAGCTCGCGCTTGATGGCGGCGACACGGTCGCGGACGGCAGCCTGGTGAGCGTCACTGGCCACGATGGTGGTGTCGTCCTTGCTGATCGTGATCCGGCGCATGCTGCCGAGATCCTCCAGACCCACTTGATCGAGGGCCATGGCACGGTCCTCGCTGATCAAGGTGGCACCCGTGAGGATGGCGATGTCCTGGAGCATGGCCTTGCGGCGATCGCCAAAGCCAGGGGCGCGGACGGCGGCCACCTGCAGAACCCCGCGGTTCTTGTTGACCACCAGGGTGGCCAGGGCTTCACCCTCGACTTCCTCCGAGAGGATCACCAGGGGCTTGCCAGCTTTCGACACGGCCTCCAGAACGGGCACGAGGTCGTTGATGGCACTGATCTTGCGGTCGGTGACCAGCAGCAGCGCATCTTCGAATTCGCAGACGCGACGGTCGTTGTCGGTGACGAAGTAGGGGGAGCTGTAGCCCCGATCGAAGGCCATGCCTTCGGTGATTTCCAGTTCGGTGGCGAGGCTCTTGCTCTCCTCGACGGTGATCACGCCATCGACGCTCACCTTCTCCATCGCCTCGCTGACCATCCGGCCGACTTCCTCATCGCCGCCGGAGCTGACGGTGGCCACCTGGCCGATGGACTCGCCGGCAACGGGGGTGGAACGCTGCTGGATGCCCGCCACGACTTGAGCGGTGGCCTTCTCCATGCCGCGGCGCAGGCTCACGGGGCTGGCGCCAGCGGCGACGTTGCGTAGACCTTCGCGGGTCATGGCCTGGGCCAGGACGGTGGCGGTGGTGGTGCCATCACCGGCCTGGTCCTTGGTTTTGGTCGCGACCTGCAGCAGGAGCTTGGCGCCGAGGTTCTCGAAGGGGTCTTCCAGTTCGATGTCCCGGGCGATGGTCACGCCGTCGTTGACGACATCGGGAGCCCCGAACTTCTTCTCAAGAACGACGTTGCGGCCCTTGGGTCCGATGGTGACCTTGACCGCATCGGCGAGGGCATTGACGCCGCGCTCGAGATAGGCGCGGGATTCATCGGAGAAGGAGAGCAGCTTGGCCATCGCGGAGGCTGATCGCGCTGTAGTGGCCACAGGCTCCCATGCAGAGGTGGCCCTTGGCTTGTGGGGAAAGCCGAATGGATCGCAGCTCACCCCTATCGCCCGCTCGATCTGCTCGATAGGGTTCGCGCCATGGAGGAGAGCATCAGCGACACCCTGGTCCAGGGCCTGGCCGATCCAACGGCCGGCAGCAACGTGATGGCGTTTCTGATCGTGGCCGGCCTGGGCTTGGGAATGGCCTTGATCTATGTGCCCCTGCGGGTCTTTCTGACCGTGACCGCCCGCAGTCGCCGGCTACGCCTGCTGCAGCGCATCCGACGACTGCGGGAGGAACTCACGCAACCGGTGGAGGGCTAGACCTCAGCGCATCACCATGCCGCCATCCACCTGCAGGACCTGGCCGGTCATGTAGGCAGCGGCGGGATCGGCCGCGAGGAAGCGAACGGCGCTGGCGACCTCGGTGGGTTGCCCCATCCGTCCCAGGGGAATGGCCTTGAGGATCGGCTCCTTGTCGAGCTCCGCGGTCATGTCGCTCTCGATGAAGCCAGGGGCCACAGCGTTCACGGTGACCCCGCGGCTTGCGAATTCCGCAGCGCTGCTGCGGGTCAGGCCAATCACACCAGCTTTGGCGGCGCTGTAGTTGGCCTGGCCGGGGTTGCCCATCAGTCCCACCACCGAGGTGATGTTGATGATCCGGCCGCTTCTGGCCTTCAACATCGCCCGGCTGACGGCTCGGGTGCAGAGGAAGACGCCGCTGAGGTTCAGGTCGATCACGCTCTGCCAATCGGCGCTCTTCATGCGCATCAGCAGGCCGTCACGGGTGATGCCCGCGTTGTTGACCAGCACGTCCAGGCGTCCTTCCTTCTCCAGGACGGCTTTGACCATGGTCTCCACCTGCTCTTCCTCGGCCACGTTGGCCTGGTGGGACCAGGCTTGGCCGCCAGCCGCCTGAATCTCAGCGACCACAGCCTCAGCCGCGGCGGGGGAGCTGGCGTAGTTCACCACCACCGTTGCGCCGGCCTGGGCCAGCTCGCGGGCAATGGAGGCCCCGATGCCTCGGCTGGCTCCGGTCACCAGAGCAACCTGACCGGCCAGGGGGGTGCTGTCCGCCATGGAGAACGCTGAAAAGTCGGACCAGGCTAGGCGGGCATGATTTTGACTTCAGCCAAGGCTGGGCCAAGCAGTTCCCCAAAGCGCTGCAACTGGCGTTTGCTGCCCATGACCACCAGCAACTGACCGGGACCCAGGCGGACATCACCGCCGGGGTTGGCGATGAGTGGCTCCGGCGCTCCGGTGCTGAGTTGGCTGGCCGCGGGGTTTCGGATCGCCAGGACCAGGGCACCACTGCGGCGTCCCAACTGCAGTTCCGAGAGACTGGCGCCGTTGAGGTCGCCGAGATCCTCGGGATGCTCGCTCAGCAGAAATTCGTCCACCTCACACTCGCTGCCGGCCAGCAGGTCCATGAAGGTCACCGCCAGGGGCCTCAGGGCGGTGGCGGCCATGGCACGACCGCCGGCCACATAGGGGCTCACCACCTGGTCAGCTCCGGCTAAACGCAGTTTCCCTTCCGCTTCTTCGCTGTCGGAGCGGGCAATCAGCCGGGCGCTCGGCGCCAATCCCCGGGCGCTGAGGATCACGTAGAGGTTGGCCGCGTTGCTCGGCAGGGCGGCGACCAGTGCTCGGCAGCGGTGGATGCCGGCCTCCTCCAGGGTTTCATCGAGGGTGGCGTCTCCCTGAAGGACCGTCAGGCCTCGCTGCTGTGCTTCCTCAATGCGGTCGCTGTCGTTTTCGACCACCAACAGTTGGACGTTTTCTCCATTCAGTTGATCCGCGATTTCGCGGCCCATCCGGCCGTAGCCGCAGAGGATGACGTGCTGATTCATCGATCGCTGCAGCTGTTGGCGGTAGCGCCGCTGGCGGATGCGGCGAAAGTAGCCGGAGTTGGTTAATTCCAGCAGTTTCTGGATGGTTTGCTGGACCACCACCAGGCCGCCCACCAACAGCAGCGCCGTGACGATGCGGCCGCCGGTGTGGATCAGTTGGGTGTGCTCATCGCTAAACCCCAGGGTGCTGAGGGTGATCAGCACCATCCAGTAGCAATCACCCCAGTCCCAGCCCTCCGCCAGTCGGTAGCCAACGGCGCCGGCATTGACGACCGTGGCCAGGGCCAGGATCGGGCCGGCCCACGGGCGCTTGGCCACTTGCGTGCGAATGGGGCTGAGGAGGCCGCGGCGGCGCGGCAGTGAACGGGGTCGCTGCCGCATCGGTGTCATCCCAAGCCGAGGGCTTTTAAGACCTCAGGGGTGCCCAGCTGCTCAAGGGCTCCGGCCTGACCCACCGCTTGCACGCCGTCCCGTTGTGGCAGGGAGGCGGGGTCCTCGCCGAGGGCCACTAGAGGCATGCCACTGAGCAGGGCCAGTTGGCTGGTGATGGGATCACTGCTGAGGACCACATCACAGCTGGCCAGTTGCGCGGCCCGCTGCAGCAGATTGGCGCCACCGGCCTGGATGACCCGCAGGTCCGGCAGCTTGCTGCGGATGGCCTCGGGCAGCGCTCGCCAGTGGTCGGCGGGCCAGTCCTGGCGGTTCCCTGACGGGGCAAGCAACAGGGCGGGTCCCTGGCCACTGGGCATGGACGCTGCGGCTTGCTCCAGTGCTCCTTTGGGCAAGGACAGGCGGAATTGGCTGGCGTCGAGGGTGACGCCGAGGGGGCGCAGGAAGGCGGACAGCGCTTGTGCCCCCCAGCCGGCTTCAGGGGTGACGGTTGACGTGGCCGAGAACCCAGCGGCGGCGACGCGATTGGGGATGTGACTCATCGACAGCATCAGATCAACCTGGCGGCCGCTGGCGAGGTTGATGCAGGCCTGAAAGTCGGGCTCGCGCACGTTGCCCAGGAGGTTGGCCCAGTCGGCGAGGCTCGGCCCGTCATCAAAGGCGAAGGGAATCACCTTCTCCACCGCCGGCAGCAGGGACCAGGCGGCTGCCGCCGCTGGGGAGCAGGCCACTTGCACCTGGGCCTTGAGGTCTTGAGCGACCTGCGCTGCGGCCGGAATGGCCTGCAGCTGTGCACTGACACCACCCGGCACCAAAAAGAGGACTCGCATGGTTGCGGGGGTGTGCAGCAGATCGCTGGCTGATTGTATGTAGGTCGGATTACTTAGTCCTCAGGAGCGCGCGATGCATCTGCTGATTGCCTGTGCCGGTAGCGGTCGGCGGATGGGGGCGGAGCGCAACAAGCTGCTCCTGGAGGTCAGCGGCCGGCCTGTGTTGGCCTGGACTCTCGATGCGGCCCTGGCCTCCGAGAGCGTGCGCTGGATCGGTGTGGTCGGCCAGGAGATCGACCGGCCGGACATCGAAGCCCTGCTGAAGGCGGCCAACCCAGGGATCCCGGTCCAGTGGATTCAGGGTGGGGACACCCGCCAGGATTCGGTCTGCAACGGCCTGGCTGCGCTGCCGCCGGAGGCCCAATCGGTTCTGATCCATGACGGAGCCCGCTGCTTGGTCGATCCAGCTCTGATCGATCGCTGTTCCGCGGCTGTTGAGGCTGGCGCTGCTGTGATTGCTGCCGCACCGGTCACCGACACGATCAAGCGGGTCGATGGCGACGGCGTGATCCAAGACACCCCGGATCGCTCCGTTCTCTGGGGCGCCCAAACCCCCCAGGGGTTTCCGGTCGAGCAGTTGCGCCAGGCCCATGCCCAGGCGCGCGGGGAGGGTTGGAGTGTCACCGATGACGCCTCCCTGTTTGAACGGCTGGGTTGGCCCGTGCGGGTGATGGAGTCCTCTCCCTCCAACATCAAGATCACCACGCCCTTTGACCTGACGATTGCTGAGGCGGTGCTCTCGGCTCGCTAGAGCAGCAGCAGTTGGCCGCGCTCGCCGTCCAGACGGGCCCTGCGGCCGATGGGAATGGCGGCGTTGCCGCAGCGATGGCCAAAAGGCAGGTCGGCAATCACCGGAATGCCGAGGTCGCCGCAGCGCTCCTGAAGCACCGCCTGCAGACCAAAGGAGCGTTGGGGATCACGGGCGTCATCCTCATCCCCCTCGCAGTCGCTGAAGCTGCCAAAGCCCAGCCCCGCGATCTGCTGGAGGGCCCCACTGAGGCGCCAGTGGGAGAGCATCCGATCGATTCGATAGGGGGCCTCGCCGATGTCTTCGAACAGCAGGATCGCTCCACTCAGGTCGGGGAGGTGAGGCGTCCCCAGCAGGTGCGTCGCCACCGTGAGATTGCCGGCGAGGCAGGGGCCCTCGGCTTGGCCCGGGTTCCAGACCGTCCCATGCAGGGGCGGTAGAGCCTCGCCAAAGAGCAGAGCCCGTAGCCGCTCTTGGCTCCACTCCGGTTCGGCCCCCAGGGTGGTGACCATGGGCCCATGGATGCCCCCGGGTAGGCCAGCGGCCTGCCGCGCCCAGAGCAGGGAGGTGACATCGGAGAAGCCCAGCAGCCAGTGCTCCTCAGCCGCAAGGGGCCGCTCCAGCAGTCGTGCAGAGCCCCAGCCACCGCGCATGCACGCCACCAATGGCGCATTGGGTTGGAGGTCCTCCAGGCGTTCGGGGTCCGTGCCGGCGTAGTAGCCCCAGTGCCGCTGCAGGTTGCGATGGGGTTCGACCTCCAGTCCCCAGCGCTCAAGGACAGCGATTCCCGCTTCCAGGCGGCTGATGGCATCGCCCTGGAGCGCGGAGCTGGCGGCGGCCAGTTGGACGCGATCGCCGGCTTGGAGCGGGCGGGGCCAGGGGCGCGCGTTCATGCCCAGATCCGTCCGATGGCTAGGCCCAGCAGCAGGAGTGCGCCGAGCAGCACCTGGTGTTTGAAGTGGCGGCCATAGGCCGAGCGCGGCAGCTGCGGCTGCCGTAAGGCCAAGGCTTCCTTGAGCTGCCCAAGGACGACCACCAGCCAGATCAGCCAGAACACGGGCTGAACCCCCTGCAGGGCCGAGGCCATCGCCAGCAACACTCCAGCGCTGGCGTAGCAGAGGGCCACGGCCAGGGGGGCCTGCTCCCCAAGGCTCAGCGCGCTGCTGCGCACGCCCACCAGGCGGTCATCCTCCCGGTCGGACATGGCGTAAACCGTGTCAAAGCCAAAGGTCCACAACAGGGTCGCCAGCCAGAGGCAGAGCAGGGGCCAGCCCCCCTGGAGGCTGCCGCGGGAGGCCGCCCAGGGGATCAGCACAGCAAAGCCCCAGCAGAGGGCCAGGACCGCCTGCGGGTAGGCAAACCAGCGCTTCGCTGAGGGGTAGAGCAGCACCGGGGGCAGGGCGGCGATGGCCAGTTGGAGGCAAAGGGTTCTGTTGGCTTCTGGCAGCCCCCAGAGCACAACGGCAAGAGCAGCGATCAGGCAGAACAGCAGCAGCACAACGGCCCCCGGAACACCGATCTGGCCGCTGGCAAGCGGCCGTTGGCGGGTTCGCTCCACCTGGGGATCAATCCGCCGATCCCAGAGGTCATTGGCGACACAGCCCGCACCGCTGACGGCCAGGCCGCCGATGACGATGGCCGCCAGCAGGTGGAGGCTGGGGGGAGCCTGGCCCTCCAGGAAGAGACTCCAGCCGGCGGGGATCAACAAGATCAGGCGTCCGCTGGGCTTGTCCCAGCGCAGTAGACCCAGCCAAGCCCGGAGCAGCGATCCAAGGCCCTTGCTGTCGGCAGCCACGTTCAGCAGGGGAAAAGTGCCCGCACCCTAGGGCTGAGGGGCGGTGCCAAAGTGGCTCAGCTCCAGGGATTGGACCGTGAGTGAGCCCCGCAGTGGTGCCCTACGGCCGGTGGCCGGCATCGACATCGGCACCAACTCGATTCACCTCTTGATCGCCAGCGTCGATCCGGAGCTGCGCAGCTTCTCGGTGCTGCTCACTGAAAAATCAACGACCCGCCTGGGGGAGCGCGATCCCGTCAGTGGCGATCTCTCGCCTGAGGCGATTGAGCGGGCCTTCACGACCCTGCGCCACTGCCGTGAGCTGGCGGCCAGCCATGGCGTGGATCCCGGGGACGTCGTCACGGCGGCCACCAGTGCCGTTCGTGAAGCACCCAATGGTCGGGAGTTTCTGCAATCGATCCAAGAGCAGCTGGGCCTCGCGGTTGATCTGGTGAGCGGCCCTGAAGAGGCGCGCTTGATTTATCTGGGCGTCCTCTCTGGGATGTCCTTTGGCGAGAAGCCCCACGTGATCATCGACATCGGTGGTGGCTCCACCGAGTTGGTGCTGGCCGATGCTTCGGACTCCCATGCCCTCACCAGCACCCGGATTGGTGCGGTCAGGCTGCAGCGGGATTTCGTCCAGGACGACCCGATCCCGGCTAAGCGGGTCACCTTCCTGCGGGCCTTCATCCAGGGGGCGCTGGAGCCTGCGGTGCTCAAGGTCCGCCAAGGTTTGAAGCGGCTCGGTGATCAGCCGGTGATGGTCGCCACCAGTGGAACGGCGATGGCGATCGCCGCGATGGCCGCCGCGGATGAGGCGCGTCCGCCCCTGCGCATGCAGGGCTACCGGGTCTCGCGGCAAAAACTCGATCAGATCGTCGAACGCCTCTTGGGGATGACGCCGGCGGAGCGCAAGGCTCACCCGGCCCTGAATGAACGCCGCGCAGAAATCATCGTTCCTGGCGCCCTGATCTTGCAGACGGCGATGGGGATGATCGGGGCGGAGGAGCTGGTGATCAGCGAACGGGCCCTGCGGGAGGGCTTGATTGTTGATTGGATGCTGCGCAACGACTTGATCGTTGATCGCTTTGCCTTTCAAAGCAGTATTCGTCAACGCACGGTGCTGCATCAGGCCCAGCGTTATGGGGTGGATGTGCCCCGCTCTGAGCGGGTCGCTGCGCTAGCCATTCGTCTCTACGACCAAAGCCACGGCCTGCTGCATCAAGACGATGGCCAGGGGCGTCAGTTGCTGTGGGCCGCGGCGATGCTGCACAGCTGCGGACAGCACATCAATGTCGGTGCGTATCACAAACACACCTGGTATCTGATTCGCCACGGTGACCTCCTGGGCTATTCCGAGAGCGAGCAGCTCATGGTGGCGGCGATTGCCCGTTACCACCGCCGCTCCCTGCCGAAAAAACGCCATGAGTCCTGGCAACTCATAGAAGGGAGGGAACAACGCCGCACGGTTTCAGCGATGGCCTTGCTGCTGCGTCTGGCGGTGGCGATGGATCGCCGTCCCCAGAAGGTGATTGCCGATTGTGTTTTGCAGGCCAACGCCGAGAACGGCATTGCGATCCAGTTGTTGCCGCTGACGGCTGAGGTGGATCTCAACCTGGAGCGCTGGAGTCTGCGGTCCTGCGAGAGCTATGTCGAAGAAGCGCTCGGCATGACCTTGCGGGTGAGTTAGCTCCAACACTGGAGCTAACTCCCAACAAAAAGCCCCCTCTTGCGAGGGGGCTTCTGGTTCAACCGAGATTGAACC
>NZ_JAFMKL010000079.1:0-7918 GCF_017852955.1 Vulcanococcus sp. DEBay_Sum22DG08_74 | reverse complement strand
TAACCCTTAAACGGCCCCCAATAGGGCTCAGTGAAGAGATTGAGCTTCACTCGAGTCGCCGCAGGAACCTGATCGGCGGGGGTCATCAGTGCATCCTGCAGGGCGTGGTGCGCCGCACTGGCGGGCCTCAGGGCTGCGATCCGCTCCGCCGTGGTCCTGACGATCTGGGTGGCGAGGGCCGCATTGGCCTTGAGATTGCCGATCACCATCTCGACGGTCACGCTGTCGTGGTCCGCGTACCAACAGTCGTAGTCGGTGGCCATCGCCAGGGTGGCGTAGGCGATTTCTGCTTCTCGGGCGAGTCTGGCCTCGGTGTGGTTCGTCATCCCGATCACCGAACAGCCCCAGCTTCGATAGAGGTTGGACTCGGCCCGGGTGGAGAAGGCGGGACCTTCCATGCAGAGATAGGTTCCGCCGCGGTGCAGGGTCCTGCCCTCCGGCATCAAGCTGTCGGCGACATCCGCCAGCAGGCGGCTGAGGCTGGGGCAGAAGGGATCCGCCAGGGCCACATGGGCCACGGCGCCATCGCCAAAGAAGCTGTTCGGTCGCTCCCGGGTGCGGTCAATGAATTGATCGGGCACCACCATGTCCAACGGGGGGATCTCCTGCTGGAGTGAGCCCACGGCCGATGGGGACAGAATCCAGCGCACCCCAAGGGAGCGCATCGCCCAGATGTTGGCCCTGTAGGGAACCTCCGTCGGCAGGAAGGTGTGATGGCGGCCATGGCGCGCCAGGAAGACCACCTCCATGCCCCCCAGTCGGCCCAGACGCAGTTGATCCGAGGGAGGACCAAACGGGGTCTCGATGGTGAGCTCCTGGACATCCTCCAATCCCTCCATTGCGTAGAGCCCACTGCCGCCCAGGACCCCAAGACGGGCCTGGCTGAGATCGACGGAATGGGGGACGGACATCACCACTGATCAGATCCCATCACTTCTACCGGAGCGCCCATACTGAGGCGGTTTGCTGACGATCTCACCGTGACCAAAGCCGTGATGGAGACCGACGCCGGCACGATCGAACTGGAACTGTTCGAAGCCGACGCGCCCAACACCGTGGCCAACTTCGTGAAACTGGCCAAGGACGGCTTCTATGACGGCCTGGCCTTCCACCGTGTCATCCCCGGATTTATGGCCCAGGGGGGCTGCCCGAACAGCCGTGAGGGTGCCCGCGGCATGGCCGGCACCGGTGGTCCTGGCTATCAGATCGACTGCGAGATCAACGCTCAGAAGCACCAGGCCGGCACCCTGGCCATGGCCCACGCCGGCAAGAACACCGGTGGCTCACAGTTCTACATTTGCCATGAGGCCCAGCCTCACCTCGATGGCGTCCACACCGTCTTCGGTCACACCGGAAACATGGACGTGGTCCTGGCGCTGAAGAACGGCAGCCGGATCAACAAGGTCACGATCCAAGGCTGATCGCTGGTCGGGGCTGCCCAGCAGCCCCACTCCCTCAACACCAGCGCAGCAGGGCTCCGCTTTCAAACGGGACCCCCGCCTGACCCGAGCGCAATTCCTGGAGCGGTCTCCGCTGCGCTTCCAGGGTGTTGCTCGGATGTGAGCTGCGCTGCGCATCGGGCGCCAACAACAGGCTCACGCTTTGGGTCTCCGGCCAGTCCGCCATGGTTCTCAGGATCTGTCGCAGGCCTTCAGAATTTCCGCCGTTCACGAGAACGGCCAATTCCGGCTGATCCATCAGGGCCAACACCCGGGAGTGTTCTTCCCGCTCCAACTCCAATCCTTGCTGCTCGGCCCAGTCGGAGAGCTGCTGAAACAAGCTCGCACTGTTGGCCTCGTCCTGGCCTGAACTCGGCTTCCAGGCCAGGACTGCCGCTGGTCCTTGGACGGCAGCGGTATCCATCAAGTGCCCCAATTTCGCCTGTTTGGTTTGCAGGTAATTGACGTTGTGCTGGCCGGGATCCATCACCAGGGGCACCCGGTCCACCACCTCAAGGCCGTAGCCACCGAGGCCTGCAATCTTGCGCGGATTGTTGGTGATCAGCTTGAGACGGTGAATCCCTAGATCACTGAGGATTTGCGCTCCGACGCCGTAGTTGCGCAGGTCCGCCGGAAAGCCCAGTCGTTCGTTGGCCTCGACGGTGTCCAAGCCGCCGTCCTGCAGGGAATAGGCCTTGAGTTTGTTGATCAGGCCGATGCCCCGGCCCTCCTGTCTGAGATAGACCACGACGCCCTCGCCGGCCTCCTCGATGATCCGCAGGGCGGATTCCAGTTGCGGGCGGCAATCACAGCGCAGGGAGCCGAAGGCATCGCCGGTGAGGCACTCGCTGTGCACCCGAACCAAGACGGGACCTGCCGAGTGTTCTGGGTTGCCTTTAACGATGGCCACATGGTCCGAACCATCGAGCTCGTTGCGATAGCCAATCGCCCGAAACTGACCGAAGGCACTCGGGAGCATGGCTTCGGCCTGGCGCCGAACAAAGCGCTCCGTATCGAGCCGGTAGCGAATCAGGTCCGCAATGTTGATGAAGCGCAAGCCATGGCGCTTGGCGTACTCCGCCAATTGCGGCAGCCGGGCCATGGAGCCATCGGCGTTTTGGATCTCACAGATCACGCCTGCTGGATAGAGACCCGACATCCGTGCCAAGTCGACGGCCGCTTCGGTGTGCCCGGCGCGCTTCAACACGCCCCCTTGCTTGGCCCGCAGGGGGAAGATGTGGCCCGGCCTGCGCAGATCGTTCGGACGGGTCCCCGGGTGGATGGCGACTTGGATCGTGCGAGCCCGGTCTTCCGCTGAGATGCCTGTGGAGACTCCGTTCTCGGGGCCTGCGTCCACGCTGACGGTGAAGGCCGTTTGATTGCTGTCGGTGTTGCGATCGACCATCAGTGGCAGGTCGAGCGCGTCGAGACGCTCACCCTCCATCGCAAGACAGATCAGGCCCCGCGCCTCGGTGGCCATGAAGTTGATCTGCTCCGGTGTGGCGAACTGGGCAGCGCAGATCAGATCCCCTTCATTCTCCCGGTTTTCGTCGTCCACCACCACGACCATTTCGCCATTGCGGATCGCGGCCAGACCGTCGGCGATGGAATCGAAGACAAACGAGTCCTGAGTCAGGGGCTGGTTCAGGGAAGGCGGGCCCGACGGCCAGGTGCACTGACACTTTTATAGAGCCCGGTACGATCGGCCTTCCCCTGTGCAAGCCATGGCAAGTCAGCGCGTCGCCGTGATTGGGGCCTCGGGCTACGGCGGTTTGCAGACCCTCCGGCTGCTCCAGGGCCATCCGGAATTGACCGTTAGCTTCCTGGGGGGCGAGCGAAGCAGCGGCAAGCGTTGGAGTCAGCTCACTCCGTTTTTGCCACTGCCAGGCGATCCGGTGGTGCAGAACCCGGAGGTGGATGCGATTGCCGAGGCCGCTGACTTCGCGGTCCTCAGCCTTCCCAATGGCCTGGCCTCCCGCCTCGCCCCTGCGCTACTCGAGCGTGGGGTCAAGGTGGTCGACCTCTCCGCTGACTATCGCTACAGCTCCCTGGATCAGTGGAAGGAGGTCTATGCCTCCGAGGCCAGCAGCTTCCCCAGAACTGACGCGGACCTTTGCCAGGAAGCCGTCTACGGCCTCGTGGAGTGGGATCAGCAGCGCATTGCTGCGGCTCGCCTGGTGGCGGCTCCTGGGTGTTTCCCCACCGCCAGCCTGTTGGCCTTGACCCCGTTCTTGAAGCAGGGCCTGATTGAGACCAGCGGCATCGTGATCGACGCCAAGACCGGCACCAGTGGCGGCGGCCGGGCCGCGAAGGAGCATCTCCTCCTGGCGGAGGCCTCGGAAGGCATTTCCCCCTACGGCGTCGTGGGGCACCGCCACACCAGTGAGATCGAGCAGCTCTGCAGCCGCGCCGCGGGTACGAGCATTCAGTTGCAGTTCACTCCACACCTCACGCCGATGGTGCGCGGTCTACTCGCCACGGTCTATGGCCGACTGCGCGATCCAGGACTGACCGCGGAGGACTGCACAACGCTGCTCGAGGCGGCCTATCGCCACGCCCCCTGCGTGCAGGTTCTACCGGTCGGCACCTATCCCTCGACCAAATGGGTGCGCCAGACCAACAGGGCGCTGCTGTCGGTTCAAGTGGACCAGCGCACCGGTCAGCTGATCGTGATGAGCGCCATCGACAACATGGTCAAAGGCCAAGCCGGTCAAGGGGTCCAGTGCCTGAACCTGATGGCGGGCCTGCCCGCTGAAACGGGACTCCCGCTGCTGCCCTTCTATCCCTGAGCGCAAAGCCCAAGGCGCTGGGCAGCCAGGCTGACGGCCAGGGGCAGGATCCGATGTTCCTGCTGATGGATTCGCTCGGACAGGCTGGCCTCACTGTCCCCGTCAAAAACCGGAAGGGCGGCTTGCACCAAAATCGGCCCTGTGTCCACCTCTAATTCCACGAGATGGGCCGTGCAGCCCGTCAGGGTGACGCCGGCCTCGAGGGCCTGTCGGATCGCTTTCGCCCCCCGGAAACTCGGCAGCAGCGACGGATGGATATTGATCAGCCGTTCTGGGTAGGCCTCGATCAGTTCCTGCGTCACGATTCGCATCCAGCCGGCCATCACCACCAGGTCCACCTGCGCGGCACGAAAGGAGGTGACGAGCGCGCGGTCGAGCGCCTCCCGCGATGGGTAGTTCCGGTGGTCCAATACCTGTGCGGGGACATCCAGGACCTCGGCCCGCGTCAAGGCACCTGCATCAGGTTTGTTGACGATCAGCAGGCTCACTTCTGCAGAGAGTTGCCCGGAGCGGCAGGCCTGGACCAGGGCCTCGAAGTTGCTGCCCGAGCCGGAGGCCATGACCCCCAAGCGCAGGGGCGGTTTGGTGACGATCGGATGCTCCGGTGGCAAAGGCCACTGGACGGCCAATCCACTCCCGCTAGGGTCTGGAAAAGTGGAGTCCTGGCCATGTCCCATCTCTCCATCCTGCCAACGGTCCTTACGGATGAGCGCCTTCTGGCCCAGGCTCTCCAGGAGCTCGGCTACGCGGTCCACTGGGGCGGCCAGCTCCAGGGTTTTGCCGACCAGCAGGAGGCGGTCACCCTCTGGGTGCAGGTGAACCCCGAGCAGCAATTGGGTTGGTGCCGTCAGTCCAATGGACGTTTGGCTTTGGTGGGCGATCTGCAGCGGCTCGGACGATCCCACTCCGTTCAGCAGCTCGTCGGACAGATCACCCGCAGCTACGCCGCACTCCAGGCCCTTCAGACCGCTGCCGCGGAGCTGTCGAACGCTTCAGTTGAATTGATCAGCTGACGGTTGAACGATGACGGGATTGGTTCAGGTCCAGCTTGATCTGAGCAACCCTCAGAGCCACCTGGTGCATGTGCGGCTGGAGATTTCCTCTCCCCAAGCTCAGCAAGAGGTCTCACTACCCGGCTGGACACCCGGCTCCTACCTGATCCGCGACTACGTCAAGCAGCTGGAGGGCTTCAAGGCTGTTCAGCAGGGTCTTGAGCGGTCCGTGCGCCGCACCGATCCGAGTACCTGGCAGATCGATTGCAATCCAGACGCGGGACCGCTGGTGCTGACTTATGCCGTCATGGCCACGGAGCTGACGGTTCGCACCTGTCATCTGGATCAGGACCACGGCTTTTTCGCCTTAGCGGCGGTGGTTCTCGAGGTGGCGGGTCAGCGCTGGAGTCCCCACCGCCTGACCTGCGTGGTGCCCAATGGCTGGAATGCCTTTGTTCCCCTGCCCACGGATGCCACGGGATCTTGGCTCGCGACAACGTTTGATCAGCTGATCGACAGCCCCATCGAGGCCGGTCCACACCAGTCGCATCCGTTCGAGGTCCTGGGTGTTCCCCATCGCTGGGTGACCTGGTTTTCAGATCCCGCCTGCGCGGTGTGGTTCGCCGATCGTTATCCGACGTTCTTCGAGGACGTGAAGCAGGTCTGTTTGGCCTGTTGCCGGCTGATGGGCGAACCAAGACCCGCCAGCTCGGACTACCTCTTTGTGCTGCACCTCTTGGATGAGGGGTATGGGGGCCTGGAGCACGACGACAGCACAGTCCTTGTCTATGGACGCCGCAACCTCGAGACCAGCAGCGGATACCGCAAGTTGCTGCAGCTCGTTGCCCACGAGTATTTCCACCAGTGGAACGTCCGGCGTCTGACCCCAAGGGAACTTCGGCCGGTGGACTACAACCGCGCCAGTGTGATCCCGACGCTCTGGTTTGCAGAAGGGGTCACCAGCTACTTCGATCAGCTGCTGCCGCTGACCGCTGGCTTGAGTACGCCGCAGGACTACTTCAGTGATCTTGGGGAGGACCTCAGCCGTTACCTGCTCACGCCTGGGCGTCAGGTCCAGACCCTCAGAGAGAGCAGTGAGGAGGCTTGGGTCAAGCTCTACAAGGCCGATGCCTACTCCGCGAGTAGCCAAGTCAGCTATTACCTCAAGGGGGCGGTCGTCGCCCTCTGTTTGGACCTGGAGCTCCGGCGTCATCAGAGCTCACTCTCCGCAGTTGTTCAGCAGCTTTGGAGAAGCCACGGTCGCCATTGTCGCGGCTATGGGGAGTCCGATCTGCTGGAGGCCTTTGAAGGGCAAGTCACCGGTTTGGCTGGGCGTCTAGAGCAATGGTTGACGGACGTCGACGATCCTGATTGTTCTGGCTACCTGTTGGATGTAGGCCTGGCTCTGGAGCCGGAGATGTCCAGCGATCCTTGGACGGGAATGACCACGGGTCTGAAGGACGGCCGGCTGGTGGTTCAACGCGTTTTGCGCCATAGCCCGGCTGAGCGGGCTGGGCTGATGGTGGGCGATGAACTGATCGGCTTGGCCGGCCAGCGGCTGGCCAAGCCCGAGGACGTTCCAACGCATCTGCGTGCTGGCGTGGCTCAGCCGCTGCTCATGGCCCGTCGTTCCAGCCTGCGGGAGCTTCAACTCTGCAGTGATCCACCGCAGCCCAAGCGCTACAAACTCGAGCCTGTAGCCAACCCCACAACCGCCCAGCAGGCAGCCCAAGAGGCCTGGTTGCAACAACGGGTGGGCTAGCCATGGTCCGGCTCGTTCCCGAGCAACCGACTCGCATTCCGCACCGCCGTGCACTGGGGCTGGCCCTAGTCGCCTTGGCTGGCCTCAGCCTCATTCCGCTCTGGCAGCGTTCGAGTCAGGCTCCCGCGCGGCTGCCAGCTCCCCTTGCCAATGCACGGCCCGCTCCTCTCCCTCCCGCTCAAGCGGCATGGACCAGCCCCCTGCAGCGCCAATGCAGCGTGAATGACCGCGCCCTGGTGGCACGTCTAAAGACGCAGCAGCAGACCTATCCCTCCACCCTCAAGCGGGTCAAGATCGACCCCTCCAACTACGACCAGCGCGTGCCCTATGACGCGTTTGGAAATCCGTTGCAGACGACCCCATCGCTTGTCGTTCTGCATGAGACGGTCTTCGGGCTGCAATCGGCGCTGAACACCTTCATTAAGCACAACCCAAGGGATGAGGACCAGGTCAGCTACCACCTGCTGATCGGTGAAAACGGAGAGTCGGTTGAAGCCCTACACCCCCGATTTCGTGCCTATGGAGCGGGTTACTCCGCTTTCGATGGCGAATGGGCGGTGTTGAATCCAGAGCTTCCTGGCTCTATCAACAATTTCGCTCTGCACCTCAGCCTCGAGACACCGCTGGATGGTGAGAACGATGCGGAAACCCACAGTGGCTACAGCTCCGCCCAGTACGACGCCATGGCCGTCGTCCTTGCGGATTGGATGAACCGCTACAAGATCCCGAAGGAGCGGATTACGACCCACCGCCATGTGGATCTTGGTGCAGCGCGTGCTGATCCCAGGAGCTTCAACTGGGAGGCGCTGCAGCAGCGATTGGCGGCCCTTGGGGTGCTCTGCTGAAGACCCTTCAGATCAGCGGTGACAGGGGTTGCCGCTGGCGCCCATAGACCAAGCCGTGCAGTTCGGGGTCCTGCATGTAGCGCAGGATCCT
>NZ_JAFMKL010000078.1:0-7958 GCF_017852955.1 Vulcanococcus sp. DEBay_Sum22DG08_74 | reverse complement strand
AGGACATGCCCCTGCTGGCGCTTGAGCTGCTGGGGGTCCTGGCGTTGCTGCGAACAGACGAACGGTCCCGCGGCTGGAGCTTCGCCGCGGGTGCCTGGCTGGGACCAGCCTTTTTGATCAAGGGCTTCATGGTCGCCCTACCGGTGCTGGCCCTGCTGCCCTTCCTGCTCTTGCGGCGGCGTGTCCTGCTGCGCTCTGCCGCCTTCTGGTCCGGGCTCCTGCTGGGCTGGCTGCCCGTCGGGCTCTGGCTGGGCCTGAGCCTGCAGCACTACGGGGCTGGCGTCGTCGGAGGACTGCTGGACAAGCTGCTGTTCCTCTCGGAAAGCGACGTCTACAGCGCCGGTCCCCTCTATTACCTCTGGAACATCCCGGCCAACTGCGCGCCCTGGAGCCTGGTGGCCCTCGCCGGGCTGGTCTGCGGCCTGAGGCGCTGGCGCTCGAAGCAGGGGCTGTTGCTGCTGGTCTATCCGCTCGGCCTGCTGCTGCTGCTGAGTTGCTTCCGCACCAAGACGCCCTACTACGGCCTGCAGCTCACCCCCTTTCTGGCGATCTGGGCCGCCAGCGGCCTGCGGCTGTTCGCGCAATCGGGCATCGCCCGGCCGCGGGCCATCGCCTGGGGCGTCGCTGGCCTCGGGGTGTTGCTCTGCCTGGCCGGGGCGCTGCTCCTGCTCCCCGGAAACCTGCTCCCACTCGAGATCCCGCCCCTGGCGCCAGCACTGCTGGGTCTTGCGGCCCTGGTCCTGGGCTTGAGCTGGGCGCTGCTGCCCCAGCAACGGACCCCGAAACGCGTCCTGGCCGCCGTGTTGATCGGCCCCTGGCTGGCCCTGAGCCTGCTGGTGCAGGGGGGCCTGTTCAGCGATCGCTCTCCAGGGCTGCGCCAGGCCCTCAGCGATGCCGCGATCCAACCGCTGCTGGCCGCAGAACCGGTGGCGGTCATCAGCGGCAGCCCCCTGAGCGGCCAGGCCCATGCCCAGCTGATCCTGCTGGCCCTGGGGACTCCGCAGTTGGGAGCAAAGGTGGAGAGCGCGGCGGCACTGAAGCCAGGCCGCTTGGCCTGGATTGAGACACCAGCCCTGCAGGATTCCGCCAATCGGGAGCTGATCCCCCTGGCCTCGGGCGATGATCTGGCCCCATGGACCTTGGTACGCAGCCCCAGCGGCAACTGAACCGGCGTGATGGCCTGCTGCTGCTGGCCCTCTGGCTGCTCTGCCTGCTGCTGGACGGCCTTTGGATTCAGCAGCACCAGGCCCCGCCGGCCTGGGACCAGGGCGATCACCTCAGCCGCGCCCTGGGGGTCTGGCAGGTCCTGAGCCAGCCGGCCCCCTGGAGCGGGGACTGGTGGCACAGCCTCTGGGCCCAGGCCCCCAGCTACCGCGGCCCGCTGACCTACGTGCTCAGTGCACCCGTTCTGCAGCTGCTCGGCCCGAGCTTCAGCAGCGCCATGGCCTCCGGCGCCGTCTTCAACGGGATCCTGCTGCTGAGCTGCTACGGCCAAGGCCGGCAACTGCACAGCCGCCGCGCGGGGCTCTGGGCCGCCCTGTTTGTGGCGACAGCCCCGGCCCTGCTGAATCAACGCACCGACTACCTGATCGACCTGAGCCTGACGGCGGTCATGACCGGCAGCTGGTGGATCCTGAGCCAGCGGCGCTGGTTTGCAGCCGGCCGTCGCTGGCTCTGGACCGTCCTCAGCGGAATCGGACTGGGGCTGGTGGCCCTGACCCGGCCGACGGGCTTGGTGCTGCTCTGGCTCCCCCTGCTGGTGCTCCTGATCGGAGGCCTGCGGGAGGCGCGCCGCGGTCACTGGCGGCCTTTGCTGCAGGGCGCCACGGCCAGCGTCATCGCCTGGCTCCTGGTCTGGCCCTGGTTCAGCCAGAACTGGCTGACCATCCTGAGCACGATCAACAAAGCGCGCCAGTGGGGGGTCGCCTACCAGGACGGCCTGGAGGCCAACAGCCTGGAGGGTTGGCTCTACTACCTGAAATTGCTGCCGGCGATGCTCGGCAGCAGCCTGACGGCCCTGGTGCTGGTGGGCGGAGTCATCGCGCTGGTGGAGCGCAGACCGCAACTCAACCCAGACAAGGCCTGGCTGATCTGGTGGTTGAGCTTTCCCCTGGGGGGACTGCTGATCTGCATCCTGATGACCAGCAAGGACTTCCGCTTCGTCCTGCCCCTGCTGCCGCAGCTGGCCATTGCCTTGGCCTTGATCGTCGCCAGCGTCGAGCGCCGCTGGGCACCCCTTTGGCAGGGGGCGCTGGTGCTGGTCGCGCTGCTGGGGGCGCTCTGGAGCCAATTCGGCTGGGGGCCCAAGCTCAGCAGCTTTCCGCCCCATCGCCCGAACCCCCAGGGGGGCTGGCCCATCGAGGCGATCGTCGCCAGCGTCCGCAGCACCAGCCCCAACCAGATCTCGACCCTGGCGGTGCTGCCGGACAGTGAAGGCCTGAACGCCTTCAACCTCGAAGCCGAGGGACGGCGCCAGCAGTTCCGCCTGGCCGCCCGCCAGACCGTGGCCCCCAAGGATCGGCTGGAAGAAGAACTCAGCAACTTCGACTGGTTCCTGCGCAAAGGCGGGGACCAGGGGGTGATGAGCGATGAACGGCAGGCCCGCCAAAGCGAACTGCTGCAGAACTCAGCGCACTTCGAGCAGGTGGGCAGCTGGCCCCTGCCCGATGGCAGCCAGGCGCAACTGCTGCGCCGCAAGCAACTGAGTGTGCGCACCGCAGCAATCAGCTGCCCAGCCCAGCTCAGCGGCTCGATCACGGCGATTCCAGGTGGCCTGGACATCCGGGTCTCAGGCCCTAGCACCGCCCTGCAGGGATCCAAGCTGCTGCTAACCCTCCGCCAAGGCGAGCAACGACTCGAAGCCGACCAGGCCCTGGGCCAGGGCCTGCTGCGTTTGCCAAAGGGATGCCTCGAGGTTCAGCAACAGCTGGCCCTGAGTGACGATGCCAGCAGCGACGGGGCCTGGAGCGCTGAGCTGCAGCTGCTGAAGGCCAATGGCCAACGGCAGGCCATCCAGCTGCCGGCCGATCGAGCGGTGCTGCTGCAACCGGGTCAGGGCGATCCCGGTGAACGCACGGCCAACCGCGTCGCCCTGCTGCGTCAGCTGGGGGGACAACTGCGCCGCGGCGAACTGGACAGCCTCTTCTCCAAGGTCGGACAGCTCAACCAAAGCGACCCGGAGCAGGTCTATCTGAGCGACGCCGAGACGATCCTGCGGGCCCGGCTCCAGGACGATCCCGGTGACCTGAACGACCTCTACAGCCTGGCTCTGGCCCAGGCCCTGCAGCGCCACGCCGGCGATGCGGCGCAGACCTTGACCCAGATCAAGGCCCTGGATCCCTCCAATCCGAATGCACTGCTGGGGCTTGGAGTCGTGGAGCTTTATCGCTTTCGGCCCGCCCAAGCGCAGGTCGCGCTGGATCAAGCAGCGAAGATGAGCCCCAACAACTCCACCCTGCGCACCCTGCGCATCGTGGCCAGTGCCCTGCGCCTGGATCTGCCCCAGACCCTCCACCTGCTTCGTTCATGACCGCCCCGAGCCAGCAGATCCACTTCCGCCAGCGCAACCGCACCTATTACGCCGACCTGGAGCGTCTGCACCAACTGCTGGTGCCACCGGGCCTGCGGGTGCTGGAGGTGGGCTGCGGCAGCGGCGATCTGCTGGCCCATCTGCAACCGGCCCATGGGGTGGGCATCGAGCTGGATCCAGATGTCGCCGCTGTTGCCCGTGAGCGGCACCCCGAGCTGCGGATCCTGGCGGCCAACGCCGAGACGATGACCCCGGCGTCCATCGGCGAAACCCAGCCGTTCGATGTGATCCTGCTGCCGAACACCCTGAACACGCTGCAGGACGTGCAAGGGGTGCTGGAGCGGCTTGAGGCCTTCTGCCACCCGCGCACACGCCTGGTGGTGAGTTTCCACAATTGGCTCTGGCAACCGCTGCTGAAGGCCGCCGAGCGCCTGGGGCAACGGCAACCGCAACCGCCTGAGAGCTGGCTGACCCCCAACGACGTCCGCAACCTGCTGGATCTTGCGAGCTGGGAGGTGCTCAAAGAGGGCCAGCGCTGCTTGGTCCCGCGTCAGATTCCCTTGATCACCCCCTTGGCGAACCGTTGGCTGAGCCAACTGCCGCTGATCGACAACCTGGGGCTGACCCATTGGATGGTGGCCCGGCCGGCCCGTCAGCAGCGCCAGAACCCCAGCGTCAGCGTGGTCATCCCGGCCCGCAACGAAGCCGGAAACATCGCACCGGCGATTGAGCGGTTGCCGGAACTGGGCCGCTTCACCGAGGTGATCTTTGTCGAGGGGCATTCCTCCGACAACACCTGGGAGGAGATCGAGCGGGTCTGCGCGACCTATCAGGGGCCCATGCGCCTGAAGAAATTCCGCCAGACCGGCAAGGGCAAGGCCGATGCGGTCTGGCTGGGCTTTGATCAGGCCGAGGGGGATGTGCTGATGATCCTCGATGCCGATCTGACCGTCAGGCCGGAGGATCTGCCGCGCTTCGCCCAGGCCATGGCCGATGGACGCGGGGAGTTCGTCAACGGCTGCCGCCTGGTCTACCCCCGCAGCTGGGAGGCGATGCCGCCGCTGAACACGGCCGCCAACCGCTTTTTTGCCGCCGCCTTCTCCTGGTTGCTGCGTCAACGGCTCAAGGACACCCTCTGCGGCACGAAGGTGATCTGGAAGGACGACTACGAACGGCTCAAGGCCGGTCGCAGTTACTTCGGTGACTTCGACCCCTTTGGAGACTTTGACCTGCTGTTTGGCGCCAGCAAGTTGAACCTAAAGATCGTGGAAGTCCCGGTTCGCTACCAAGAGCGCAGCTACGGCAGCTCGAACATCGCCCACGTCAAAGAGGGCCTGATCCTGGGTCAGATGTGTCTCTATGCCGCCCGCAAGTTGAGGTTCATTCCCTGATGCGGCGCCGTTGGCTCTTCGGGCTGGTCGCAGCCCTGGCGATTTATCTCGGGCTGACCACGGCCTTTGGCATCCAGGAGGTCAGCGCGACCCTGGGCCAACTGCACTGGCGCTGGTGGATCCTGGCGCCCGCCATCTGCCTGGGTAGCCATCTGGTGCTGATCGGGCGCTGGTCCTATTACCTGCGCCAACTGGGCTTTCCCCTGCCCCTGAAACCCGCCGCCAAGATCTACGCCGCCGGCCTTGCCTTGATTGCCGCCCCCGGCCGCAGCGGCGAGGCGGTGCGCGGCCTCTGGCTGCAGCGGCGCCACGGCTTCCCGCTGACCGTGGGTGTGGGCATCACCCTGGCCGAGCGCCTGGCGGATCTCGCCAGTGCGCTACTGGTCCTCAGCTGGGGCCTCGGGGAGCAGGTCTGGATCGCCATGCTGATTGGCCTGGCGGTCCTCGGGGTCGGTGGCTGGGTACTGACCCACCCGCGGGTCCTGCGGCGCCTGGAGCATTGGCTCGAGAGCCTGCCCCTGCATCAACGCTGGAACGGCCTGATTCGGCTGCTGCGAGAAGCGCTGCTGGCCATGGGCCGGATGCGCCAGTTGATGAAACCCAAGCCCCTGATCGCCGGCACCCTGCTGGCCTGCGTCTGCTGGATGATCGAGGCGGGCCTGCTGGTGGCGCTGTATCACGCCCTCGGCGTTGAGCTGAGCCTGCACCAAACCGCCGTGATCCGAACCGCGACGGGCCTCGGCGGGGTGATCTCGCTGCTGCCGGCCGGTTTGGGCACCAGTGAGGCCACCTCGATTGGCCTGGCGATGCTCTACGGAGCCGATCGCTCCCAGGCCCTGGCGGTGACGCTGCTGCTTCGTCTCTGCACCCTCGCCATCCCCTGCCTAGTCGGAGTCCTGGCGCTGATGCGCCAACCGGATCTCAGCCGAGCCGCGCAATCACGCTGAGGGCACCAGTCAAAACGATGCCCCCGATTCCTCGAAAGGAACCGGGGGCTCTCGCCGGGTCCGCTCTGACGCGGAACCGTTTGATCTAGGAACGAGGCGCCGAAATCAGCCGGCGTTCTCCGCGATCAGCAGACCCTGCTTCTTACAACTGTGGGACACGGGCACCTCCTCCTGTGGGGGTTGTTGTTAGCCGGCAATGCATCCGGCAACGCTTCCGCCCGAAGGGTTCTGCGCCGCCACATCACTGCTAACGGATCTCGCAAATCCTATCGAGGCTGAACCAAGAACGGCGTTGCGGATGCGACAACACCGCCCGCCCTGGCTAGAGAACCAGCAGCACAGCAGCTGCGAATGCGTCGTCGCGCCTTACTCCAGCTCGGACTGCTGGGGGCCGCCTTTGGGGGCACGGCACTGGAGCTGCTCAAGCAAGCCCAGGCCCAAGCCAAGAGCAGTTGGAGCCGATTCATCGGCCAGGCCACCTTCCAGGTGCCCACCAATCCAGCCACCACCGTTCTGGAAATCACCACCGCACCCATCACCGTGCTGGGGCGACAAGTGGAGCGGGGCTGCATTCGACAGGTCACTGGGGAACGGGGGTACACCACCAGCCGGGAGGCCGGCGTCAATCTGGAGCTGGTGAACCGACTGCCGGTTCCCACCACCATTCATTGGCATGGTCTGATCCTTCCCAATCCCATGGATGGGGTGCCCTATGTCACCCAACCCCCCATCCCGCCGGGGGAGCGCCAACGCATCCATTACCCGCTCCAGCAGGACGGCACCTTCTGGATGCATTCCCACTACGGCTTGCAAACCCAGAGCTTTGTCGCTGAGCCCTTCGTGATCCTCAGCGAGGAACAGGAGCAATGGGCGGACCAAACCGTCACGGTCACCCTGAGGGATTTCAGCTTCACACCGGCCAACACCATCCTCAGCAACATCGTCTCCGGCAAGCGGGGCGGCGACACCGCCATGGCCCGCTCGCTCCAAAACTTCGATTGGCAGCAGCCTCGGCCCCTGCTCACGCAGCAATGGGATGCAGCAGCCGAGCGCTTCAGCTGGCAGCGCAAACCGGGGCGCTTGATGCTGCCGGATGTGGTCTATGACGCCCTGCTGGCCAACGAGCGCAGCCTGGACGCACCCCAGGTGATCGAGGCCCGACCCGGGGAGACCGTGGCCATTCGCTGGATCGCCGCCAGCGCCTTCATGAACTTCTTCCTGGACCTCGGCGAGCTGGAGGGAGAACTCCTGCGCACCGACGCCAACCCGGTGGAGCCGATCCGCGGTTCGGTGTTCCAGCTGGCCATCGCCCAACGGCTCACCCTGCGGGTCCGCCTGCCCGAGACGCCAGGGGTTTTCCCGCTGCTGGCCTGCGGCGAGCAGAGCAACCTGCGCTGTGGCGTCGTCCTACGTACATCGCCCGGACAGGCGATCCCGAACCTGGCCCCGCAAACCCAACAGTGGACCGGACGCCTGGACTTCACCCAGGACAAGAAGCTCAGGGCACAGCAACCCCTCCCCAAGAAACCGGCGGACAACACCATTCCAGTGGCGCTCATCGGCCCCGCCCCTCAGTGCCGCTGGGGCCTCAACGACCGCTTTTATCCCTACCGCGATCCCTACTGGGTCGAGGAGGGACAACGGGTGGAGATGGTCTTCAGCAACGAAACCCCGATGGGCCATCCGATGCACCTGCATGGCCATGAATTCCAGGTGATCGAAATCAACGGGCAGCCGTTCTCCGGTCCGATGCGCGACACCGTGCTGGTGCCCAAGGGCGGCAGCTGCCGCATTGCCTTTGATGCCATCCACCCAGGCCTCTGGGCCTTCCACTGCCACATCAGCTATCACCACATGCGCGGCATGTTCAACGTGCTGGCCTATCGCTCAGCCGATCTGGGTTGGTGGGACCCCAGCGGCTTTGTCCATGAACAGCTGACCTTCGATTAGGGCAATAAAAAAGCGCCCCATTTGGGGCGCTAGGTGTCCACGCCAGGCGTGGGATGTCAATCCATCTGGATCAGAGGGCGTTGCCGCGGGGCAGAACCTCTTCAGGGAAGACGAAGTTTTCGTGCGGTTGGTCCGCGGGGG
>NZ_JAFMKL010000077.1:0-7992 GCF_017852955.1 Vulcanococcus sp. DEBay_Sum22DG08_74 | reverse complement strand
TTCCGCTGAGGAAGTTGGTGCTGTAGCCAATCCAGGGGGTTTGGTTCTGGATTTGAGAGACGATGGCTGCGATCCCAAAACGATCGTGGCTGTAGCCGGCCTGGACCGTGCCCGTTCCACCCGAGCCCGCGGTGGCGATGCCGCCCAGGGCTGGATCGCCGAGGCCGCCGCGGTCCGCGACGTAGTTCGCACTCACGGCAAACCCGCTCTTTTGCCACCAGAGTCCCGCCCCGGTGCCGAGGTTCTTGTTGTAGGCCTCGGGTGCACCGTTGACGCTGGTGACATCGAGAACTGTCTGGCTGGGGTAGACGCTGGGCCAGATGGCCAGCATGTCGTCCTGGCCGATGCGCCCACCGAGTGAGACGGTGAAGTCGCCGGCAGGGAATTGATAGAAGAGCCGGTCGATTGAGATCTCGTTGGGCTTCCCGATCTCTTGGAAGGCCACCTCCAGTTGCGAGAGGTGGGTCGGTGCGGGGAAGGGGCCTCCAAAACTATTGCTGGAGAGCGTGAAGTTTCCGGTCCGCATCACCAGGCGCAGCAGGTCCTTGCCGCTGAAGCTCGTGTCGGAGTACAGCTCGAGTTCGTAGTTGAAGGAGGCGGCGCCGAAGCAGCGCCTGGATTGTTCAATGCCGTACTGCAGGAACTGGGGGTCGTCGTTTTGTTTTTCGACGTCCAGGGTTTCGGGGCAGCGGCTCACGTTCCGGCTTTGGGCATTGCCATAGAACTGGTTGCCACCGACCACGAAGACCGCCAGGCCGGAGAGTTTGGTGGTGGTGGAGAACTGGCTGGCCTCCAGCACGCCCACCTTGGCGTCAAGGGCATCGACCCGGCCTCGTAAGACGGCCAGCTCCCGCTCGAATTCCTTCGTCAGTCGCTTGAGTTGATCTGTGACCTCTGTGATTCGATCGAGACAGGTGTTCAGCAGGGCGGCGGCCTCGTAGCGGCTCAGTGCCTGCGTCCCGCTGAAGTTGCCGTTGGGGTAGCCGGCGACGCAGCCGTAGTGCTCGATCAGGTTGCTGAGTGCTTGATAGGCCCAATCGCTGGGTTGAAGATCGGAGAACTGGCTCAGCGTGTTGACCCGTTCCTGCTCCGCCGCGGGGCTGGGCTGGCTCAGTCCCAAAAGGCCAGCCAGGAGGAGCGGACTCAGCCGCGTGATCATCGTCATGGCAGGGTCAGAGTTGGCCCGCGAGGCTTTGCAGCTGGAGGGGGCTCACGCCGACCCGTTGCGGCGGGGTGGCACTGGGCAGGGCCTGCAACATCGCTTGCAGGGTGGTTTGGGCCTGGATCAGCGTTGAGCGCTCCGTATTGGGTTGCGCCAGGGCCGCTTGGATGACGGCGGAGGCAGCCAGCAGAAAACCGCGGGCATCTTGGTATTCGATCGTCTCGACGATCTGGCCCCCCGCTTCTGCGGCGGTGTATTCCGAGGCGGCGACAGCGGCCAGGGCGCGAGCAACAGCGATCGCCTGGGGGCTACTGAGGGGTGCCGGCGCAAGGGCCCGTTCCGCCTGTTGAATCCCTTGGCGCGCAGTGCCGAGCTTTGCCTTGACCAGAGCTGGCTCAGGATTGAGCCGCACCTGCTGGCGCAGGTCCTCGAGCTGGGATTTGAAGCTCGGGATCTGCCGCTCCTGCAAGGGGGACTCCACGGCGCCATAGAGCTCGTCCACTGGGTGTCCCACATGGGGCTCAGCCCCGCTGGGGTCGTTGCTGGCCAGCAGTTCTTCGGCGATGAGCAGGTGACCGCGCATCTGCTCGAGGACCACCAGCAGATCGAGCTCGGAGTCGATGGTGCGCTCCCCTTCACCGCCTTCACCCCCCTCTCCCAGGCTGGTGCTGTGGCCATGGTGGTCAGCGGGGGCGGCCAGCGCTGGGCTGAAGGGTGCCAGCACCGCCCCAGTGCTCATGCTGAGGCTGAGAAACAGCTCAAGGGCTTTGCGGGGAGCGGCCATGTCGCGCCAGGTTGAGCACCGACTTTGTCGTCCTGCGGCCCCTTGTCGAGGCCCTCAGGTCACGCCAGGTCGTATCAAATGGCACTGGGTTGGCGATCCCGTGCAGGGGTCACCTCAAACAGTCCCATGCAGCCCCGCTCAGCGATTTGATCTTGATGGGGATGGAACATGTAGCGCCCTGAGAAGGGATAGCGGAATTCGAGAATTTGGCGTTCCGCGATTCCAAGCGTCACCACATCGGTTCGCTCACGAAATCCTGAGCGGAGGACATCAAAGCTGTTGGCGTGAATGTGGAAGGTCAACGGCGCTTCCAGTTCGGTCATGTTCAACAGATAGAGGCGCACGAGCTGTCCCTGTTGGATCTGGATGGGGTGATGGTGATACCAGTCAGGTAGCCCGTTGAAGGCATAGAGCTCGTTTTGCCCGTCGTTGTTGAGGTCGTAGCCATGCATGACCAGCACGAGTTCATCGGCTGGTGCTCTCGCAACGATGGGGTCCACCAGCAGCAGGCCAAAGAGACCTTTGCCCACATGCCGGGTGACTGGGGCGATGTGGCAGTGATAAGGGAATAGCCCGGCCTCATCCAGGTCGAATTCATAGATCGTGCTGCGCCCTTGGCGCACCGGCTCGATCCCATCCATGGCCGCTGGATGGACCCCGTGGAAGTGAAGGCTGTGGGAGGTGCTGTCTCCATTGCGGAACACCACCCGGATCCGCTCGCCCTGTTGGGCCCGCAGGGTCGGTCCAGGGATGCGGCCCTCGAGGGTCCAGGCCCGAAACAACACGCCCGCTCCAAGGGGGACCGTGGTGCTTTGCGCTTCCACCTCAAAGACCCTGATGCTGCGTCCGTTTTCCTCGATGCGAGTCCCGCGGTTGAACGCCCGTAGGGCCTCGGTGGGATCAAACGGCGGGACGGGTTCCTGCTTCGCTTGCGCCGAAGACTTCAAGCCAAGGCCAGCGAGCGTTCCGCCGCCGATCACCAGGGTTCCCAGCTGCAGGAGGCGCCGGCGTGACCAACCCGTCGCGAGAGAGGGATCCAGCGCATCGGCGCGGCTTGCTCGATCATGCATCAGTCGCTGCTGTCGTCACGCGATGCGCTTTTCATTGGAGCCCCTGTTGTCTCCTGAACAGGCAGCGCAGATTTGCGGGCGATTGCGCCGCGCCGCGGACTGGCGCTCGGGGCAGGAGAGCGCGGGTTGGCATGCCCGGGGGGTGAAAAACAATCAGCAGTTGGATCGCTCCAGCCCGCTGCACCGGGAGCTGGTGGCTGCGATTGAACCGCGCTTGGCCGCGCATCCCCTAGTTCAGGCTGCGGCCTTTCCGCGCTCGATCCACAGCTTGCTGTTCAGCCGTTGCACCGCTGGCGAGGGCTATGGGCGTCACATCGACAACGCCTGGATGGAGGGAGGACGGAGCGACCTCTCGTTCACCGTCTTTTTAAGCCCGCCTGCTGACTACGACGGGGGTGCCCTCACGCTGGAGACTCCTGGGGGAAGCGAGAGCTTCCGCCTGCCTGCGGGACATGGTTTGGTTTATCCCAGTACGCAACTTCACAGCGTGGAGCCGGTCCTGGCAGGGGAGCGCTATGTGCTGGTGGGCTGGATTGAGAGCCGGATTCGCCAGGCGGAGCAGCGGGAGCTGTTGTTTGAGCTCGATACGGCCCGCAGGGCGTTGTTTTCAAGAACGGGAAAAGACGAGGTCTTTGATCTCATCAGCCGCAGCTACAGCAACCTGCTGCGGCGTTGGGATTGCTGAGGGGCTCTGTCCATTCAGTTCTGTGATCACTACTCTCTGGGCAGTGATCGGCTGACGGTTCATGAGCAAGGCACGGGACATGATCAACGCCCACCTCTTTCCGGTGTTGGCGCTGATTGCCACGGCCAGTTCGGTGTCGATTGCCCTGTCCCTCGGTGCGATTGGCGGGCAGTCGGTGCGTTGGAACAAGTGCTTCAACACCTCGCTGGAGTGGTATCAGCGCAATCAACCGAGCCTGAGCCTGGATGAACAGAAGGCCTGGTCCGCACGCTTCTGCAATGGCGGTGCCTTGGTGAAGCCCACCCCTTGAGCTTGCCCCTCGAGCGTTGCAGGGAGATTGCGGGGTTTGAGGACCTTGTCATCGCCTTGGGCTACAGCTCGCTGGATCAGTGGATCGCCAGTTGGAGCGCCAGAGGTGGCCTGAGCATTGCCCAGGAGCTCTGGCCGCCCGGCGTTGATCCGGCCTGGATTGCAGCGGTGGGTTTACCCCTACTGGATCAGCTCCAGCGGCTGGATCGCGGCGCAGAGCGCTCCCTGCTGGGCCTGGCGGCGATGCCGGGTTGCGGCAAAACAACGCTCTGTGCCTGGCTCAAGCGGGCAGCGGCCTCCCAGGGCCTGGCCGTTGAGGTGGTGTCCCTCGATGACTTCTATTTCGAGGGGCAAGCGCTGGACGCGGCGATGCGGGGCAACCCTTGGCGGGCGCCCAGGGGCATACCCGGTAGCCATGACGTGGAGCTCCTGCAGCACTGCCTGCGCCAGTGGCGCAGCGACGGTGCGTTTGAGTCCCCCGTGTTTGACAAGTCCCTACGGCAGGGCTGCGGGGATCGCGCCGGTTGGAGGGCGCTGAAGGCCGATCTGCTGATCCTGGAGGGCTGGTTTGTCGGGGCGGGTCCCTGGCCGGCGAGCGAGCCTGATCTGATGTCCCTGGCTCCCGGAGAATCGGCCTACCGGCCAGTGATTCAGCGGAACCTCGCCCCCTACCAAGCGCTCTGGCGCGAGCTCGATTGTTTCTGGCAGCTCAGGCCCACAGCCCTCTCCCATGTGATGGCCTGGAAGCGCCAGCAGAACCAGACCCAGCAGCAACAGACGGGTGCTGGCCTGAGTGATCCAGAGCTCGAGGCGATGACGCGCAGTCTTCAGGTCTGCATGCCGGAAGCGGCACTGGTGGCCGGCCGCTCACCCGATGTGGTGCTGCAGGTGACTGCCCAGCGCGGGCTGCAGGCGGTCGAGCTGGCGGGCGGTTAGCGACAATCCCCCAAGGCAGCCCTGCCCACCCAGTCGCCACAGCATCCGTGCACTTCCAGGACATCATCCAGACCCTGAACCGTTTCTGGGCCGAGCGGGGTTGCCTGATCCTTCAGCCCTACGACACGGAGAAGGGTGCGGGAACGATGAGCCCCCACACGGTGCTGCGGGCCATTGGTCCTGAGCCCTGGGCGGTGGCCTATCCCGAGCCCTGCCGCCGGCCCACCGATGGCCGCTATGGCGATAACCCCAACCGAGCGCAGCACTACTTCCAGTACCAGGTGCTGATCAAGCCCAGCCCGGATGCGATCCAGGAGACCTACCTGGCCTCGCTGGAGGCCCTGGGGATCCGCGCCAAGGAGCACGACATCCGCTTTGTGGAGGACAACTGGGAGTCCCCCACCCTGGGCGCCTGGGGTGTGGGCTGGGAGGTCTGGCTCGACGGCATGGAGGTGACCCAGTTCACCTACTTCCAGCAGTGCGGTGGCATCGACTGCCGGCCGGTGTCGATTGAGATCACCTATGGCCTGGAGCGTCTGGCCATGTATCTCCAGGACGTCGAGAGCATCTGGGATCTCTCCTGGGACGGCAACCGCTCCTACGGCGACATCTGGTTGCCGTTTGAGAAGGGCCAGTGCACCTACAACTTCGAGGCCTCCAATCCAGAGCGCCTCAAACAGCTGTTTGCGATCTATGAGGCCGAGGCGGCGGACCTGGTGGCCAAGAAGCTGCCGGCTCCGGCCCTGGACTTTGTGCTGAAGTGCAGCCACACCTTCAACCTGCTGGAGGCCCGCGGCGTGATCTCGGTGACGGAGCGCACCGCGACAATTGGCCGCATCCGCAACCTGGCCCGTCAAGTCGCCGAGGCCTGGCTGGAGGAGCGCGAGGCGTTGGGGTTCCCGCTGCTCAAGCAAGAGGCGGCGGTCCCGGCCTAACTGCGGGAACGCTCACCCCAGTCCGGCTGGGGTGAGGTTTGCCGCTGCTGCTGTTGTGCGGAGCCCTGGCGGCGTTGTCGCTTGGGGTGCTGCCCCTTCCGCTCGCCGCTCGAACCGCTCTGGCTGTTCTGCTGGGGTTGCTCCAGTTCGATGGCTGCAGCCGTAGGGGCTGGCCGTTACTGAGGCGGCTTGCGCTGCTCTTGGCCCTGCTGCTTCTGGGGACCTGGGGCTGGATCGGCCGTCCCCATCCCTTGGCGGCGGACCCGGTGCATTGGATCCCGGCGGCGCAGCGTTCCGTCCCGGTTCAGCTCCAGGCCGGCCTGCTCCAGGACACGCGTCCCATGGGCGAGGGCTGTGCGGTGTTGGCGGAGCTGCCGCAGGGGCGGCTGCGTTTGCGCTTTCGCCCTTGCCCGCAGCTCCAGCAGGGCTGGCGGCTGCAGCTTGAGGGACGTCTGCAGCGCTTGCGTTCGGGACCGCACCCCCTGCTGCCTGGGGCGGCGGAGCGTTTGGCCGGCAAAGGGGTCTGGAGTGAACTCCAGGTTGAGCGCTGGAGCCTGATCGCCCGCCCGCCCACACCCCTGGCGGATCTGCGGCGACGGATTGCGGCGGAACTGCGGCGGGTAGGCGGAGAGCAACCGGGGGGGCTGCTGGCGGCGTTGGTCCTGGGGCAGGCGATGGTCCCCTTGCCGCTGAGCGTCAAGGAGGCCTTCCGCGCGGCGGGGCTCTCCCATGCCCTGGCGGCCAGTGGGTTTCACCTGAGCGTCCTGCTTGGGGCGGTGCTACTGCTGACGCGGCGTGCTTCGGCCCTGGTGCGCTGGCCGGCGGCCTTCGGGGCGATGGGCATGTTTGGCCTGCTGGCGGGTGGTCAGGCTTCGGTGGTCCGGGCCCTGTTGATGGGGGCGATGGCGTTTGTCCTGAAGGAGAGCGGCCGGCGTTCGCGGCCCTTGGCCTTGCTGCTGCTCTGTCTGCTGTTGATGCTGCTTTGGCGCCCCAGCTGGCTGCTGGATGTGGGCTTTCAGCTGAGCGCGGCGGCCACGGCGGGTTTGATCCTCTCGGCCGGCCCGCTGGAGGAGCGGTTAGGCCTTTGGCTCCCGAGCTGGGCCGCCGGGGCAATGGCGATTCCCCTGGCCGCCTCGCTCTGGACCCTGCCGCTGCAGCTGCTGCACTTCGGGGTGGTGCCCAGTTACGCCGTCCTGGCCAATGTCCTGGCCGCTCCGCTGCTGACGCCCCTGACCTTGGGGGCCATGGCGATGGCCCTGACGGCGGTGCTTCTCCCACCGCTGCTCGCGGCCATGGCATTCCTGCTGGTGCCGCTGGCCCAGCTGTTGCTGGCCCTGGTGCAGCTGATGGCGGGCTTGCCGCTGGCCCAGTTGCCGATCGGCCGGCTGGGACCGCTGTTGCTGTTGCTCACTTTGGCGGGACTGCTGCCGTGGTGGCTGCCGGCGGCACGCCGCTGGCGCCTGGTGGTCTTGCCGCTGCTGCCGCTGGCCCTCGGCCTGCGCCTCTGGCAGCAGAGCCGAGACCAGTTGCTGCTGGTGCGTCAGGCGCCGCGTCAGTGGATCGTGGCGCGCCACCAGGGCCGGGCTGGCCTGGTGAGCCTGAAGGCCGACCCCAGCAGTTGCCGCCGCGCGGAGCAACTGGCCCAGGGACTGGGGATTGCCCGCTTCGATTGGCTGCTCCTGCTGGATCCGCTGCCGGCCGAGCCCAAGGGCTGTTGGTCGCGCCTGGCGCTGACGACGGTCGATCGGCTCTTGCCGCAGCAGCGCCTCAGGAGTCCAGGCTTGGAGGTGAGCCGCCTCAGCGCCGATAGCCAGGGCCTTCTGCTGAGCGCTGGGCGGCAGCGCTGGCAGGTGCTGCCCGATCGGCAGGCCTGGTGGAGCTGGCGTCGCCAGGGCCGCGGCGGCGGCTCGCTCTGGCTGGGCTTTGTGCCAACGGCGCGCGAGCGCAAGGAGCTCCAAAAGCGCCGGGGGCTTGCGGCCTGGTGGCCCCCTGCCGGTTCCACCAGCGGATGGCACCAGAGCTGAGCTGGCGGCTTGATCCGTACACTGGCCGGGTCGCCTGGAGAGGTGGCTGAGTGGTCGAAAGCGAACGACTCGAAATCGTTTGAAGGG
>NZ_JAFMKL010000076.1:0-8016 GCF_017852955.1 Vulcanococcus sp. DEBay_Sum22DG08_74 | reverse complement strand
AGCCAAGCTGATTGGCCCACAGCTGCCATACCTCAGCGCGCCGCTGCTGCTCCTGTGGGGTCAGTGCCGGGAAGGCTGGCCGCACCTGCAGGATTAAGAGGGACTGGTCGGCAACGCCCTCGGCCTGGACCAGCAGTCCATCGGCCTCGGGTCGCTGCACCAGCTCAAGTAAAGGGTCGGGGGCATAGGGCCCCTCGAATTCCTCAGGTTCCAAATCAAAAGCGTCGGCATCGCTCGGTTCGATCGGCTCAATCGGCTGAACCGGCGGCTCCTCAACGAGAGCAGGTGCTTGGGCCACCTCCAGATCGCTGATCGGCTCGGAGGATTGCTGCGGCTCAGGTGCGCTCTGCACCACGGCGGCTGGAGCGGCTGGTGCGGCTGGATCAGGGGCAGAGGGCCAGACCCGCAGCAGCAGGACCAGGGCCGACCCGAGCAGTGCCGTTAAGAACAGGGCTAAAGCCGGCCAGAACAGGGGAGCGAGATCCGACGGCCACCAGGACGGCGACCAGAGGCTTCCCTGGCGATTGCGTCGCCAAAGTTCCCGGGAGCGGAGCACAAGGTCGCCGCGGACGGCGCCAAGGTCCTCGGCCAGGGAGAGCCAAGGGTTCTTGTAGGGCGCCGGCAGATTGCTGCGCCGTTCCGTGGGCGGAGGAGAACTCAGCGGCTGCTCCGGCGGCGCAGAAGCGAGAGGGGATTGCGCAGACCAGGAGCGGCCTCAGCCTCAGACACTTGGTCAAGGCCCTGGCGGCTCGGATCGGCCTGCTGACCCTGGGAGAACTGCTCCACCGCTTGGGCGTCGGGGGTCGGTTCTTTGACCCCTTTGACCTCCTTGTACATCCGGTCGTACTCCAGGGCGGAGCGATCCCAGCTGAAATTGGCCTGCATGGCACGGCGCTGCAGCTCCGTCCAACTCTGGCGATGGCGATAGGCCTCCCAGGAGCGGACAATCGAGGTGTAGAAATCGAGTGGCTCGTAGCGGTCGAAGCCAAACCCCGTGCCGGTGTGGCTATTGGGGTCGTGCGGGGGGACGGTGTCGACCAGACCACCGACGCGGCGAACCACCGGAATGGAGCCATAGCGCATCGCCAGGAGCTGACTGATGCCACACGGCTCAAACCGACTCGGCATCAAGAACGAATCACTACCGGCGTAGATCAAGCGCGAGAGGGCGTCGTCATAGGTCAGGAAGACCGCAAAACGCCCCGGATAGCGGGAAGCCATCTGCCAAAGCCCCGCCTCGAGGTGCCGGTCCCCGGTCCCCAAGACCACGATCTGGCTGTCGGAATAGGCCAGGACCCGGTCCGCCACCTGCAGCAGAAGATCAATGCCTTTTTGGTCCACCAGACGGCTCACCACACCCATCAGATAGGTGTCGGGATTGACCGCCAAGCCCATGCGCTCCTGCAGGGCCCGTTTGCACACGGCGCGGCCCGAGAGGTCATCGGCGGAGAAGGTCGCGGGCAGGGTGGAATCGGTGGCCGGGTTCCAGGCGTCTTGGTCGATGCCGTTGAGGATGCCGCGCAACTTGCCGCTGACGAAATTCAACAGGCCGTCGAGCTTCTCGCCGTACTCAGGCGTGCGGATCTCCTGGGCGTAGGTCGGTGAGACCGCATTGACCCGGTCGGCATAAAGCAATGCCGCCGCCATCGTGTGGTCACCCTGCATGTACCAGGGGCACCAGGTCATCCGATCGAGCTTCCAGCGCCAGGGGCCCTGGTACTTGAGGTTGTGGATGGTGAAGACGGTGCTGATCTCCGCGTCCTGGTGCATCCAGACCGGAATCATCCCGGTATGCCAGTCATGGCAATGCAGGATGTCGGGCTTCCAGTGGTGCCAGGCAAATTCCGAGACGGCACTGGCAAAGAAGGTGAAACGCCAGTCCTCGTCCTCGCCGCCGTAGATCCGCTCCGGATCGAAGACAGGGTGGCCGACCAGGTACAGGGGCAAGCCATTCGTCGGATGACGGGTTTCGAACACCGCAAAATCGGTGCCCATCGTGTGGCCACGCCAGATGGGATCAGCCGGGATCTGCAGAAGGCTCCAGAGGCGGCCATAGCCCGGCATGATCAGCCGTACGTCGTGGCCCAGGGGTGCCAGGGCCGGGGGGAGGGAGCCGACCACGTCGCCCATCCCGCCGACCTTCACCATCGGTGCACATTCAGCCGCAGCAAAGAGCACCCGCATGGCGATGGGATCGCAAGTGGGCGCAACTTTACGGGCAGTCTCTAGGGAAGGACCGTCACCAAGGTGCCGACCTCGACCAGCTCAAACACTTCCTGGACGTTTTCTTCGTAGAGACGTACGCAGCCATGGGAGACCGCACGTCCAACGGTCCAGCGGTGGGGCGTGCCATGGAAGCCCGCCACCGTGCAGCCGTTGACGCTGAGATAGCGCTCACCGTCCCAGGCATTCTCTTTGGGGGTGCAGTTGCGATGGAAGCCAATCCAGCGTGAACCCAGGGGATTCTTCGGGCCCTGAGGGACCTGGGAGCCATTGCCTGGATGCTGCCAAACGGGCTTGGCCACCTTCTCGAGAACCCGATGGCTGCCGGCAGGCGTTTCCCAACCGTCCGTACCAACGGCGGCGGGGTAGCGATGCAGCATCCGGCCGTCCTTGATCACCATCAACTGCCGCGTCTGGCGATCGAGCACCAGGTGCAGTCCCTCCTGATTCATCAGCGAGGTCGGGATGCGAGAGAGGGCCACCGCATCGCTAATGACCGGTGCCGGAGGTGGGATGGGGTCGGGTTGGCGTGCCTCAGCGATCTGCGGAAGCAGGGCCAAGGCCAAAGGCGCCAGGAGGGCGAGGCCAGTCGAGCGGGAGAAGGTCACAAGCCAAGCAGCAGTCTCACCTAGGACTAGCTACGAGACTTCAGTTGTGCTACGGCAGCCAGTCGGAGCCAGAAAAATCGGGAGACCGCTTCTCCAGGAATGCATTTCTGCCCTCCTGCCCCTCTTCCGTTCGATAAAAGAGATGGGTGGCTTGCCCGGCCAGTTCTTGGATGCCCGCAAGACCATCGGTCTCCGCATTGAACGCCGCCTTCAGGCAACGGATCGCCGTCGGGCTGTGCTGCATCACCTCCCGCGCCCAACGCACCCCCTCCAGTTCGAGCTGATCAAGGGGAACAACGGCATTGACCAAGCCCATCTCCAACGCCTCCTGGGCGCCGTACTGGCGGCAGAGGAACCAGATCTCCCGCGCCTTGCGCTGGCCGACCACGCGGGCGAGATAACCAGCGCCAAAGCCCCCGTCAAAACTGCCCACCCGCGGACCGGTCTGGCCGAACCGAGCGTTCTCAGCCGCCAGGCTCAGGTCACAGAGCAGGTGCAACACCTGTCCGCCACCGATGGCGTAGCCGGCCACCAGGGCAATCACCACCTTGGGCAGGCTGCGGATCAGGCGCTGAAGATCAAGAACATTCAGCCGCGGCAGGCCGTCATCACCGACGTAGCCCCCGTCACCGCGGACGCTCTGATCACCGCCGGCACAAAAGGCATAACCACCATCGGGGGCAGGGCCGACCCCGCCGAAGAGGACCACCCCAACCCGCGGGTTATCCCGCACCCGTGAAAACGCATCAAAGAGTTCGCTGACGGTCTTTGGACGAAAGGCGTTGCGCTTTTCCGGGCGATTGATCTGAATCCGGGCGATGCCCTCCTCACTGAGATCAAACAGGATGTCGTCGTAGGAGCCCTGGGGAATCCACTGCACAGCGGCTTCAGCGGGTTGCGAGTTCGACCATTGTGCGGCGCAGGCTTTGCCGCAACTGCGCATCCGCCTGGCGATCGGTTTGCACCACCAGAAGGCTGAGCGTCTGCCCATGCGCCCAAGCCATCGCCTGGGGCAACGCCTCCAGGCTCTCTACGCGCTGGGCGGGGATGCCATAGCCCTCGGCCCAGCGCAGGTGGTCCATGGCTTGTGGCATCGCGAACAGGCGCTCGAAATCCAGGGCCGGACGGATCGGCAATTGCTCAAAGATGCCGCCGCCGCCGTTATCGACCATCACGACCGTCAGCTGGGCGCCACGCTCTCGCAGCTGCTGCAGCCAAAGCCAGCCATTGGCGTCGTGCAGCAGGGCCAAGTCACCGCTCAAGAGCACCAGGGGGCCTCTGCTGATGGCCAAACCGGCAGCGAGGGACAACGTCCCATCGATGCCCGAGGCACCGCGGAAGCCGTCAATGCTGCGGCAAGGGGCATCCGGGGCCGAGAAGCTCTCCCAGTCCCGCACAGGACTGCTGCTGGCGAGCATCAAGCCCCAATCGGCTGGCAGAGCGCGACTGAGGCTCCGGGCCAAGCCTGGCTCCGAGAGCCCCTGCGCCGGGAGCAGCTGGTCCAGACGCTGCTGCACCTGCTGCTCAGCCGCCCACCAGAGGTCGCGCCACCGCTGGTTACCAGCAGCCACTGGAGCGTCCCAGCGGGATGCGGGGTGCTGAGCGAGCCAGGCCTCCAGTCCATGGGGCCAATGCTGGCTGGCCGTGCCCAAGGCATCGAGGTTGCGCGGATCCTGTTCACTCACCAACAACTGAACGCCGGCGCTTCGCTGAATCCAGGCCTGCAGACGACGGCTCGCTGGCACCGGCCCCAGGCGCAACAGTTGTGGCGCAGAAGGCAGCTGATGGCCCTCTGCCAGGAACAGGTCGTAGCTGAGAACACAGCTCAGGCCAGGCCAACCCCGCAGCCCGGAGAGCGGATCAGCCAAGACCGGCCAACCCGTCCGCGCCTGCCAGCGCTGCAGGGCAGCGGCAAAGCCCGGCAAGTCCTCCGCGCGACCACGCCAGGGACCGGCGATCACCACCCCTGGGCGATCGAGATCGAAGGGAAGACCCTCTCCAGTCCCAGCCGCAGGAGAGGGAATCAGGTCTTCGCCACTGGCCGCCTCAGGGGACTGTGCCTTGAGTTCGCTCTGCAGGCGGCTGATGCTCTCTGCCGGGGCATGCAGGGGTTCTTCAAAGGGGAGATTGCAGTGCACCGGGCCCCAGGGGGGAAGCAGCGCCTTCGCCCAGGCCTGCTGGGCAAACACCCGCAGATCCGAGCGCTCCATCGCCGCCAGACCCCGGGGATCCCCCTGAAGCAAACAGCGGCAAGAGGAGGCAAGAAACGACTCTTGATTGACCGTCTGATTCGCCCCACAACCCTTCAAGCGGGCGGGGCGATCGGCGCTCAGCACCAGCAGCGGAATCGCACCGAAATCGGCCTCCACGACGGCAGGAAGCAAATTCGCCACCGCAGTTCCCGAGGTGGTCACCAGGGCCGCAGGACGACCGTCCCCGCGACTCAAACCGAGGGCAAGAAAGGCCGCTGAGCGCTCGTCCACGCCGCAGAACAACTCCAACCCTTGCTCCGCCAGCAGTCCAGCGGCCAAGGCCAAGGGAGCCGAACGACTCCCAGGGCAGAGCACCAGACGCCTCAGCCCCTGGCGCTGGAGCTCAAGCAACAACGCAAGCGCCGCCTGAAGATTCGCCTCAGCACTGCAGGGGTGGGGAGGGGGCAGAGGCACCTGGGCGGGCCATTGATCAGGATGTGGCGATCATGCCGGCCCACGCTGAATCGATGCAGACTCCGCCACAAGCACCCGAGTCCGCGGTGAAGGGCTGGAGATCGATCCTGCTGTGGCTGGCATTGGCCCTGGTGCTGCGCTGGGCAGTGATCGAACCGCGCTGGATTCCCTCCGGTTCCATGCTCCCCACCCTGCAACTGCAGGACAGGATTCTTGTGGAGAAAATCCGGCCCAAACTGGGCTCTGGCGTTCCAACAGGAAGCGTCGTGGTCTTCCGTGCCCCTGAGCAGCTCGTCGCCGCTGGCTATGACCCAGCGGCAGCTCTGATCAAACGGGTGATCGGCCAACCCGGCGATGTCGTGGAAATCCGCGGAGGTGAGCTGCTCCGCAACGGTGAAGCCGTCGCGGAACCCTGGCGCACTGAGGCGATCGACTACAGCTTTGGCCCCGTCACCGTCCCCGATCACCACCTCTTGGTTCTTGGGGACAACCGCAATGCCAGCCTCGATTCCCACGTCTGGGGACCACTGCCCGAGCAGGATCTGATTGGCACCGCTGTTCTGCGTTACTGGCCCCTCAGGCGGGCCGGTTTGATTCGGTTCCCCGCCCCAGAGCCAGAGAATCAGCTGGGGTAGGGTGCAACCCTGACGTGGAGCACGCCGGAATGTTCAACCCGGAGTTCCTGACCAGCGACAGCGAACCGATCAGCGGCAACTCCCTGATTCAGTACCTGCAGGAACAGTCTCCGGACGTGTTGCAACGCGTGGCTCGCTCCGCCAGCGGCGACATTCAAGACATCATTCGGCACAACGTCCAAGGCCTGCTCGGGATGATTCCCGGTGAGCAATTCGACGTGAAGATCACCGCCAGCCGTGACCATCTGGCTGGTCTTCTCGCCTCGGCGATGATGACGGGGTATTTCCTGCGCCAAATGGAGCAGCGCATGGAATTGGAAGCAACGCTGTTCGACGACGGCGGCGCCGACGCAGACCCCGGCGAACTCAGGCTCTAGGCCGAGTCTTCACCCGGAACAACACCGGAGCGCACCAACAACTGATCGATCGAGGCGAGGTAGTCCCAGTTCCCCTCGTTTGGGGCCCACTCTCTGCGCTCGAACGCATCGGCCAACTGAGCCAACTGTTCGTTGGAGCAGGGCACAGGAGCGTCGTAATGGGCCGGCACGACCCAGCGCACCTGGGGCAGTTGCGCCAATTCCCGCAACCAGCGAATCACCACGGGCCTGGCACGAGGAAAAACCAGGCGCTCCAGCACGGGTGCCACCAGAAGCGAGCCGCTTGGCTGGGTTAACGCTGCAAAGGCAGTACGGGAACTCGAGCGCCACTGAAATGGGAAGAGGCCGAAATAACTCCGGGCTGAGCGACAGCCCGGCTGAAACGCCTTGGACAACAGCTCGCGGAGGGGTGGAACCTCCAGGGCCTCCGGCCGCAAAAACGAAGCAAACAAAGCCAGACGCTCCCAACCTTTTTGGCGCAGTTCCGGCGTGTCCGTCAGGGGTTGATCGCCGCTGTCACGGGCATGGAAGAGCAGGGGGGTGGGATCGAAATCAAAAATGGTTGGTGGCTCCGGGTTAATGGCCACCAAGGCATCCGTCAGCAGCAGCGAGCCACTGGCCTGATGCAGGCAGGCAAATTCCTGAAAGCGACCCAGCCCAAGGTCAAGCGGACCCAAGGACGACCACACCAGCTCGTCGCTGTGGGGATAGCCATCCTCCTGAAGCACCCGGGTTCGCGCCCGCGGGAAGCCCAACCAGCTGGCAGGCAGGTTGATCGGGAAGCTCCACTGACCGGGGGTGACCCAGACCTCCGCCTCGGGAAAAGCCCGCGCCATCGGCGGGACAGGAAGCTTGTGCTCCAACCCTGAGGCCGTCGGCAACACAATCGTTTGGACCGCTCCAAAACGCTCCTCCAAGGAGCGAAGGGCCTGACGGACCTCGACGGTGGGCGCGACTGGGGCATAGAGCATCAGGCCACCACGCACACGGACCACCGTCATTCGGATGGGCACCGCCACGTAAAAGACACCCTGAAGCTGCTCAAAACTCCAGAGCTGGTCTGGGATCAGCTCACGCACCAGCGTGCGCTTGCGCCCGTAGGGATAGAGGGGCAGCAACGGCCACCAAGTCCAGCGCTGGTCGGAAGCGGCAACCATCGAGCGCTTCAGGTCAGCAGCACCAGGCTGATGCTCATCACGAGCATCCCCGCGGTGACCCCGAACATCATCAGGTGGTGCTTGGCGCCCGTGCGTTGGGCCGCCGGGAGCAACTCGTCGAAGCAGATGTAGATCATGATTCCGGCGACGCTGGCAAACACCAGGCCCAGAACCACGTCATTGAGAAAGGTCCGCAGAAACACGTAGCCGATCAGCGCTCCGACTGGTTCCGCCAAGCCAGAGGCAAAGGAAATCCAGAAGGCCTTGCTTCGGCTACCGGTGGCGTAATACACGGGCGCTGAGACCGCGAGCCCCTCCGGGATGTTGTGAATGGCAATGGCGATGGCGAT
>NZ_JAFMKL010000075.1:0-8315 GCF_017852955.1 Vulcanococcus sp. DEBay_Sum22DG08_74 | reverse complement strand
ACGCCACCATCTACAGCGAAGTGTTTGCCACCAACCGTGGTGGTGCACTGGTGCGTGTGGAAGGTCTGCGTGGCTTTATCCCCGGCAGCCACATCAGCACCCGCAAGCCCAAGGAAGAGCTGGTTGCTGAGTTCCTGCCCCTGAAGTTCCTTGAGGTGGACGAAGAGCGCAACCGCCTCGTCCTCAGCCATCGCCGCGCCCTGGTGGAGCGCAAGATGAACCGCCTGGAAGTGGGCGAAGTGGTCATCGGTACCGTCCGCGGCATCAAGCCCTACGGCGCCTTCATCGACATCGGCGGTGTCAGCGGCCTGCTGCACATCTCTGAGATCAGCCACGAGCACATTGAGACCCCTCACACGGTCCTCAATGTCAATGACCAGATGAAGGTCATGATCATCGACCTCGACGCCGAGCGTGGTCGTATCTCCCTCTCGACCAAAGCCCTCGAGCCCGAGCCCGGTGACATGCTCACCGATCCCCAGAAGGTCTTCGAGAAGGCTGAGGAAATGGCCGCTCGCTACAAGCAGATGCTGCTTGAGCAGGCTGAAGACGGCGAAATGGGTTACGAGTGAAGCTGAGCCATGGCTGAGCTCCTGTTGCGTGGCACGGAGCTTGGAGCCATTGATGCGGTGCTGTTCGACAAGGACGGCACCCTCAGCATCAGTGAGCCCCAGCTACTCACCCTGGCGGAAGCCAGGGTTTTTCTCTGTCTGGAGCTGGTCAGCTCCGAGCGGCGTGAGCCGCTCAAGGATTTGCTGCAACGGGCCTATGGCCTGCGTGCCGATTCCGTCTGTCCCGCGGGGATCACGGCGGTGGCTAGCCGCGATCACAACCTGATCGCGACGGCCACCGCCTTGGTTCAGGTCGGTCTGGGCTGGCCCGAGGCGCTGGCCCTGAGTGAGCGGGTCTTTGCCGAGGCTGATGCCGTGGATGCCCGCCGCTCCACGGATGCCCCGCTGCCCACGAGCGCGACGACCGAGGGCCTTCTGCCTTGGCTTGAGCAGTTGCGATTGGCCGGGGTGCGTTGCGCTGTGATCAGCAACGACGACATGGCCGGCATTGAGCACTTCCTCAGGGCCCATGGCCTGCGGGATTACTTCTGCGGGCTCTGGAGCGCCGAGCATCGACCGCGCAAACCCGACCCGGCGGCGGTCCACGGGCTGTGCGCGGAGCTCGGCGTTGAACCGCGCCGCTGCGCCCTGATCGGCGACGCCAACAGTGATCTGCGCATGGCCGTCGCTGCAGGGATTCCCCATCCCTTGGCGCTGGGTTACACCGCGGCCTGGCGCACGCCACCGCCCTTGGCGGAGCCGCATCCGTTGGTGCATGCCTGGAGTGAGTTGAGCGTGCGTCGCTCCCCTAAGTTGGCCCCTACGCATTAGTGGCTTCACTCGGGAATGAGTCGTTACGTCTTCACCTCGGAGTCGGTGACCGAAGGTCATCCCGACAAGATCTGCGACCAGGTGAGTGATGCGGTGCTGGACGCCCTGCTGGCTCAGGACCCGGCGTCCCGGGTGGCCTGCGAAACCGTGGTCAACACCGGGCTTTGCCTGATTACTGGTGAGGTCACCACCACCGCCAAGGTCGATTACATCGGCCTAGTGCGCGGTGTGATCGAGAAGATCGGCTACTCCGGCGCTCGTGCAGGTGGTTTTGACGCCAACAGCTGTGCCGTGTTGGTGGCCCTGGATCAGCAGTCGCCGGACATTGCCCAGGGCGTGAACGAGGCCGACGACCACGCCGGTGACCCCCTGGATCTGGTCGGTGCGGGTGACCAGGGAATCATGTTTGGTTTCGCCTGCAACGAGACCCCGGAGCTGATGCCGCTCCCCATCAGCCTGGCCCACCGCCTCTCGCGGCGCCTGGCTGAGGTGCGCCACAACGGCACCCTCCCCTATCTGCTGCCTGACGGCAAAACCCAGGTCAGCGTCGTTTATGAGAACGACCAGCCCGTGGCGATCGACACGATCTTGATCTCCACCCAGCACATCTCTGAGATCGATGGGGTGAGCGAAGAGAAGGCCATCCGTGAGCGCATCTCGGCGGACCTCTGGAGCCATGTGGTGGAGCCCGCCACCGCGGACCTCAGCCTGAAGCCCTCTAAGGACAGCACCCGCTTCCTGGTGAACCCCACCGGCAAGTTCGTGGTCGGTGGTCCCCAAGGGGATGCCGGTCTCACCGGCCGCAAGATCATCGTTGACACCTATGGCGGCTATGCCCGCCATGGCGGTGGTGCCTTCTCCGGCAAAGATCCCACCAAGGTGGACCGCTCCGCGGCTTATGCCGCTCGCTACGTGGCGAAGGCCCTGGTGGCCGCGGGTCTGGCCCGCAAGGCTGAGGTTCAGCTGAGCTATGCCATCGGTGTGGCCAAGCCGGTCAGCATCCTGGTCGAGAGCTTCGGCACCGGCGTGGTCAGCAATGACGCCCTCACCGCCCTGGTTCAGGAGAACTTCGATCTGCGCCCCGGCGCGATCATCGACACCTTCGGCCTGCGCAACCTGCCCCAGCAGCGCGGCGGAGACTTCTACCAGGACGTCGCCGCTTACGGCCACTTCGGCCGCAGTGACCTGAACCTCCCCTGGGAGAACGTCGAGGCCGTCGCTGCCACCCTCAAGCAAGCTGCCGCCGCTTGATTGCAGCCAGCCGTGAGCCCCTGGGCCTAGGGATTGACCTGGGTACCAGTGGCCTGCGTCTGGCACTGATGGATCCCTCCGGCACCCTGCTGGCGGAGCGATCTGCGAACTACCCCCGCTGTTTTGAGGACCCCCAGGGCTGGCGCGAGGGGGTGGTTTCCCTCTGCGCAGAGTTGCCTCAAGAGCTGCGTGATCGGGTGGCCGCTGTCGCGGTCGATGGCACCTCGGGCACCGTGCTGGCCTGCGCCGCCAATGGCGATCCCTGGGGCCAGGCCCTGCCCTATTTCCTGGCCTGCCCTGAGCAGGCCTCGGCGGCAGCCGTGCTGGCGGGCAGCGCTTCTGCTCCAGCCGCCAGTGCCAGTGGCAGCCTGGCCCGGGTGCTGCGCTTGCTCGAGGGGAGTGGCTCTAGCTCCCTCCTGATGCGTCATCAGGCCGACTGGCTGAGCGGGTGGTTGCTTGGGGACTGGCGCTTCGGCGAGGAAGGCAACAACCTCCGCCTGGGATGGGACCTGGGCCGGCAGTGCTGGCAAGGCGCCATTGCTGAGCAACCCTGGAGTGCGGCGCTGCCGGAGGTGGTGCGCTCCGGCGCGGTCCTTGGGCCCCTCTCGCAGAACGCCCGGAGCGCCCTGGGGTTACCGGCCCCGTGCCAGGTGGTGGCGGGCAGCACCGATGCCAATGCCGCGGTCCTGGCGGCTGATCCCCAGCCCGGTGATGGGGTGACGGTGCTCGGCACCACCTTGGTGCTCAAGCAATTTGCGGCGCAACCGCTAGCGGGACCGGGCATCAGTTGTCATCGGGTGGCGGGCCGGTGGCTCGTGGGGGGCGCCTCCAATGCCGGGGCTGGGGTCCTGCGCCAGTTCTTCTCCGATGCCCTCCTCGTTGAGTTGAGTCGTCAGATTGATCCGCGCTCCAGCAGCGGCCTGGCGCTTCGGCCCCTGCCTCGGCCCGGCGAGCGCTTCCCGGTGGACGATCCGACCCTGGAGCCGGTCCTGGAGCCCCGGCCCATCAGCGATGCGCTCTACCTGCAGGGATTGCTGGAGGGTTTGGCGCGGATTGAGGCCCAGGGCTGGGCGGCCCTGCAGCGCCTGGGCGCTGAGCCGGTTCAGCGGGTGATCAGCTTGGGCGGTGGGGCCCGCAATCCCCAGTGGCGGCTGATCCGTCAACGCATCCTGGGGGTTCCGGTGCTGAACCGGCCCCAGTGCAGCGCGGCCTCGGGCATGGCCAGACTGGCGCTCTCTGCTGTCTGCCCCCCGTGAAGGAACGCCTCGCCTCCTGGCTCTCGATTGGCTTGTTTGTGATCCTGGCGGGCTACGTGGGCTTCTCGGGAATCCGTCTGGGTCTTCTGCTCTGGCAGCGCTTCGCAGGGGCCTAGGGCAGGCTTCAGAATCAGCCGATCCGCAGGATCCCGATGGCCGCTGACCCTCTCACCTCCGCCGTGAGTGATCGGATCTGTAAGCACATGAATGACGACCACGCTGAGGCGGTCCTGGCCTACGCCCGCCACTACGGCGGCATCGAGGCCCCAGGGGCGGCGCGGATGGTGGCTGTCCGTCCGGAGGCCATGGAGTTGGAGGTCGACGGGGCCAGCGTCGAAGTTCGCTTCGATCACACCCTGAGTGACAGTGAGGATGCCCACCGCACCCTGGTGGCGATGTTGCGGGCGATGCCGCAGGCCTGAAACGGCTGATCCAGATGGCCCTTCTCCCCGAAGCCGAGGGGGGCCGTGATCTAAGATCCGCAGGTCGCGCGAGCGACGGGCCGGGATAGCTCAGTTGGTAGAGCAGGCGATTGAAAATCGCCGTGTCCCCAGTTCAAATCTGGGTCCTGGCATCTTCAACCTCGTAGCCTTCAAGCGTCAGCTTGTCCGCTTGTCATGCCGATCCATATCCCTGAGAAGCCGGGTGAGCTGTTCGATAACGCCGACAGCTTTGGCATGGTGTTTGACGCGGCCTGGAAGCGTCATCAGTCGACCGGTCGCCACGAGGGGCTGTCCACCGACGAAAAAAAGCAGCAGGCCATCGCGGAGTGCAGTGAGCACCCCTTCATGTTGAGCAACCCCGATCGGGCCAGCCAGGTGGCTGACTTTCGAATTCGTCTCCTGGGCCTTTAGCCGGCAGCCCATAGGATCCCGGCAACCACCAGTTGCTGATGAGCAGCCCCTTTGCCCGCCTTCTGCGTCAATTGAGTGCTGGGTTCAGCAACGAGCATCAGGCCTTCGAGAACCCGCCGCTTTACGCCCACATTCTGGTGAAGTTCCGGCCGCTGCCCCAGCTGGAGCCGGGCTCTCTGCTGCTCGATCAGTCCTATGCGATCAACCCTGCGGCGCCCTACCGGTTGCGGGTGCTGAAGGCTGAGCAGCGCGGCGATGGTCTGGTGATTCACAACCAGGCGATCCGCGACGACCAACGCTTCTGGGGGGCGATCGATAACGCGGAGCTCCGCGCTCAGATCACCGCCGCTGATCTGACTCCCCTGGAGGGCTGTGCCTATGTGGTGGAGGAAACCCCCGAGGGCTTCAAAGGAGAAGTTGAGCCCGGCTGCCGCTGCTTGGTGGAGCGCAAAGGCGCGACCTCCTATCTGGTGAGCAGCTTTGAGCTGGGAACGCGCGGCATGCGAACCATTGATCGCGGCCATGACCCTCAGACCCATGAGCAGCTCTGGGGCTCCCTGGCGGGACCGTTTGAATTTGAACGGGTGGCGGACTACAGCGCTGAATTACCCGCGGACTGGCTCACCCTCTAGAGCTGCTTGTTGGTGAAGCTTGATTGCGGGGAATGAAGCTGTATGTGATCTTCGCGGCCGCAGTGCGTTCAGCGAAAACCCATCGATAGGTTCGCCGGCGAGGTTTTTTCCCTTGATATGGCATTACCGCTGCTGGATCCGAAGCCAATTACCCAGAACGCCCGGGTCGACAACTTCGCCATCGGTGGTGACGAAGCCCCACGGAGCCACGGGGATGTGGAGGAGCAGATCGAGCGTGCCTATCGCCAGATCCTGTTCCATGCCTTCAAGGTGGATCGCGAGCCGATGCTCGAGAGCCAACTGCGCAATGGCGACATCACCGTCCGTGACTTTGTGCGCGGGTTGTTGCTCTCCCGCAAATTTCAGCAGGGCTTCTACCAGTGCAACAGCAACTACCGGGTGGTGGAGCAGTTGGTCGGCCGGGTCCTGGGCCGTGAGGTCAACGGTGATCAAGAGCGCATTGCCTGGTCGATCGTGATTGCCAACCAGGGTCTTGAGGGCCTGGTGAACACCCTGCTGGACTCCAAGGAATACCTGGAGAACTTCGGCTTTGATGAGGTTCCCTATCAGCGCGGACGGGCCCTGGCCGGCCATGCCAAGGCCCAGATGCCTTTCAACCAACAGGCACCTCGCTACGACGCCTACTGGCGGGAGATCTCCGCACGCCGTGCCCCGGCTAATCCGTTTGCCGGTGGCGGCGCCCAGTTCAGTGGCGGTCAGATGTCAGCGGCTTGGGCCGGCGGTCAGCCTCCGGCCTTTGCGCAGAAGGCCTGGCTGGCTCTGGCGGCCATCGGCGGCCTCGAGGTGCTGCGCGTGATCCTGACCTCGGCAGGGTCGATGCTCAGCACCGGTGCAGCCGGCTGATCAGGCGATTAGCTCGTCCATAAAGGGTTGTTCCTCGTCCTGCGGGAAGGGATCGTGATCCAGCTGCTCCTCCTCTGGCTCAAAGCCGGCGGAGGGGCTTTCTGTTTGGGGATCCATGTGCCCCAGGGGGCGCACCAGGTTGAGGCGTTGCGGTTGTTGCGGGGTGCTTAGCAGCTCTTCCAGGCGGGCGATGCGCTCTTCGGTTCCCGCCAGCATCTCGGCGGCGTCGCTGGCCTGGAGCTCGGGGCCACTGCTGGTGCTGAGCTCCTCCAGCTGCGCTTCGATGGCCGTCAAGCGCTCTTCCAGCTCAAGCAGGCGGAAGGTCAGGGTCTCTCCGACTTGACTCAGGGCCTCGAGCTGGCTGCTGAGCCGCAAGGGCATGGAGCCTTCCGTTGCGGAACCTGCGGCGGTGGATGGAGTGGCAGACATCCCTGGACGCAATGCATTTGGCCGGATGGTATCGGCGTTCCACCCTGACGCCAGGGCTGATTTTTGTAACGTTTCTGAAAGGGCCTAGAGGATGGCAAACGGCCCCCATAGGATCCGGTCTTGGCATCAATTTGCGCAGGTTGCCAACCGGCGCGTCACCACGCCCTCAGCACGCACCCCAAGCCCATGACCCTTGCCAACGCTGCCTATCTGGGCATCGAGCGTTACGCCAACAACCGCGTCAATGAGAACTGGACCACCGGTTCCTGCGACGACAAGGCCGCTCTGATCCGTGCCGTCTACCAGCAGGTGCTCGGCAACCAGTACGTCATGGCCAGCGAGCGTCTCGAGGGCCCTGAATCGCTCTTCAAGCGCGGTTATCTGAGCGTGCGTGAGTTTGTGCGCCAGGTGGCCAAGAGTGGCCTCTACCGCACCAAGTTCTTCGAGAGCACGAACGCTTACCGCTTCATCGAGCTCAACTTCAAGCATCTGCTGGGCCGCGCTCCCCAGAACAAGGCCGAGATGCTGCACCACTTCACGATCCTGCAGGAGCAGGGTTTTGAAGCCGAGATCGACTCTTACCTGGATAGCGCCGAGTACCAGGAGCGCTTTGGTGAGGAAGGTGTTCCCTACCTGCATGGTTGGAACTACTCCGTCGGCCAGCAGGGCCTGCAGTTCTCTTACATGCTGCAGCTCGCCCGTGGCGCTGCTGCGTCCGTCAAGGGTGATCTGACCAAGAACCAGTCCCGCCTGAACCCCTCCGTTCACGCCGAGCAGCCGGTTCCCGTCGTGAGCCCCAACGCCAAGGGCAACGCCTTCCGCAAGGTCACCGCCGATGGCGTCACCCGCCAGGGCGTCGGTGCCGGCGAAGAGGGTCGCACCTTCCGCGTGGAGATCGCAGGCTTCAACAACTACCGCCTGCACAAGCGCAGCAACCGCGTGCGCTTCATCCCCTTCAACAAGCTGCTCCAGTACCAGCAGCAGATCCACCGCGAGGGCGGCCGGATCGCCAGCATCACTCCGGTCAACTGATCGGTTCCTGTTCTGATCTGATTACCCCCGCATTCCGATGAAGGTTTCTGCAGGCAACCGCGGCACCAGCTTCAGCAACGACCGTCAGGTGTCCTTCACCGTGACCGGTCTGGCCAACAACGACTACTCCCGCACTGCGGATGTGGTCATGAACGTGCCCTACACCCGGATGAACGAAACCATGCGCATGGTTCAGCGCATGGGCGGCAAGATCACCGGCGTCCAGGTCAGCGGCGGCGTCGACGCCGACTGAGTTTTGAGGCACCCAGCGGTTTGATCGCCGCGTCCTTTAGCCCCCTGCATGCAGGGGGCTTTTTTGTTGGCGTTTGTGGGCGCGCGAGCCGCGCCTGCGACCCTTCTCTCATTCGGGAGATCCATTGCAGGCCAGTCGATCTGGGCTCTCCGATGACCGTTTGTTAAGCAGATCTGATGACAGCCATAGGCATGTCCAACAATGGTCGGGCCAAGCGATGGGGCGGCCTTCCGGTCTGCTTGCTCGGTTGGTTCCGTGATCAGTGCTCAGCCCCCTGGGTTCCCTGATTCACTTCCCCCTCATCCCTTCTCCCCGACTCACGTCGAGAACAGGAGTTAATCAATGTTCGACGCCTTCACCAA
>NZ_JAFMKL010000074.1:0-8398 GCF_017852955.1 Vulcanococcus sp. DEBay_Sum22DG08_74 | reverse complement strand
CCACCGGAATTCCCGGGATTAATCGCCGCGTCGGTCTGAATCAGCTGCAACCGCTTATCGGTGATCCCCAGCGCCGCGGCGTTGCGGTTCAGGTTGCTGACGATCCCAAAGGTCACGGTTTGATCCAGGCCGAAGGGATTGCCCACCGCAATCACCCATTCGCCCACCTGCAGGGCATCGGAATCGCCCAGGGCGGCCACGGGCCAAGGACCTGGCCCGCTCAAGCGGACCACCGCGAGGTCCGTGACGCTGTCACTGCCGACAACCTTGCCCTCCACCCGGCGACCGTCGGGCAGACCGACCATCACCCGCGTCGTGCCCTCGACGACGTGGGCATTGGTCAGCAGCAAGCCCGAGGGGTCGTAGATCACCCCACTCCCCTGGCCGCGCTCGGTCCGCTGGGAGGGAGGAATCCGGGTCGCTCCGCCCCCGGGCGGCAGCCCGAAAAACTGCCGCAGCATCGGGTCGTTAAACGGGAAGGGCGTGACCAGGGATCCCCCTGGAACCACGACCGTGCGCTCCGTATCGATCGTCACGACCGCAGGGCCGGTGCGCTTCACCGCCTCGGCCACAAAGGATTGACGGGTCAGGGCCGGCGCCGGCGCGCTCTGGGCCGCCACCGGTGGCAGAGCCAGGAGGACGGGGCCAGCACCTGCCGCCAGCAAAAGGCCGGCCATCCGTGCTGCTGCGCCAGCCATGGAACCAAGAGCAAATCTGCGAAACCGTAAGCAGAACGCTCCAGGGCACGCAAGCACCGGGGGGCGCGCGATGATGGGGCAGTCGGCCTTCCAGAGCTCCGCCATGCTCGCCACCACACCCGATCTCGGTCTGGTCGCCAGCAAGCTGCTGCCGCTGGTCTACGGCGCCTGCTTCATCGGGCTGCTCTGGCAGGCCTTTCGGATCATGGCCCGCGGCTACTCAGCCGTGCCCCGTCCCGGTGACCGGGACCGCACGCCCCAGGGGGATCGAACGGGGCGGCTGACGATTCACCCCGAGCTCTTGGATCAGGACGGACAGCTCACCCAAGACGACCTACTCACGGTGCGTTTTGGTGAAGACGACGAGTAACCCGCCTGACTGAACGACCCCAGAGCAACCCGCTTGGACCCTCCAGCTGGTACAACCAGTGGGTGCTTGTGAACATTGGCGGAGGCTGAGTGGAGCAAAGAACCCGGATCGTGGCTGCTGTGCTCAAGGCCATCAAGCTGCCCCCGCGCTTCCAGCTCAAGTTGGTGAAAGAGGATCCCGTTCGCCTGGAACTGATCCTGACCCCCGCCTACGGCAAGGAGCCCATCCTGGTGGGCCTCGTTGAATCCCAGGATCTGGTGGCCCGCCGCGACCGCGAAGGCCGCATCCCTAGGGATCTCCAGGGCACCTGGGACTGGACCGTCCGCCACGGCAAGGTCAACACCGGCGGCTGGAACCCATACCTCAAAGAAGCCCTGCAGACGATGTTTGAAACCGGTCTGCCGGCCATCGTCTACGAAGAGCTGACCGGTGAGCTCTACCACCCGGTTGATGGCGCGCGCCACGTGCGCTGACGCCCGGATCACCCAGCGTGCCGCTTCCGATTGAGCCGCTGCTGCCCGAGCTGGTGCAGCGGCTTCCAGCGGGCGGAACCTTGCTGCTGCAGGCTCCACCAGGAGCCGGAAAAACCACAGGCGTGCCCCTGGCCCTGCTTGAGGCCCTGCCCAAGGAGAGCGGGCGGGTCTTGATGCTGGAGCCACGCCGGCTCGCTGCCAAAGCCGCGGCCCAGCGTCTGGCCAGCAGTCTTGGCGAGGACGTCGGCCAACGGATTGGTTATCGCGTCCGCCTGGAGAGCCGGGTCTCAGCCGCCACCCGGGTGGAGGTGCTGACCGACGGCCTGTTCCTGCGGCAGCTGCAGTCCGACCCCAGCCTGGAGGGGGTGGCCTGCGTGATCTTCGACGAATTTCACGAGCGCCGCAGCGAGGCGGACCTGGCCTTGGCGCTGCTGCGGGAGGCCAGGGCGGTGATCGCACCGGAGGTGCGACTGCTGGTGATGTCAGCGACGCTCAACCTCCAGCCCCTGCGTGAACAGCTGCCCGAGGCCGCGCTGCTCACCAGCGAAGGACGAAGCTTCCCCGTCGCGGTGCAGCACCAACCGGCTCGAGAGCGTGAGACCCTCTCCGCCCAGGTGGTCCGGGCCCTGGAGAGCCAATGGCTGGACCAACGGCAGGACCACGAGACCGCCCTGGTGTTCCTCCCTGGACAACGCCAGATTCAGCAGTGCCAGGAGGCGATCGCGCGGACCAGCTGGTCCCAGGACCTGGAGATCTGCCCCCTGCACGGCAACTTGCCCCTGGGGGAGCAGAGCCGCGCGATCCAAGCCAGCCGCAGCCCCGCGGGGAAGGTGGTGCTGGCGACGGCCATTGCCGAAAGCTCCCTAACGATCGCCGGGGTCGCCCTGGTGATCGATAGCGGCCTCAGCCGCCGCAGCCGCTTCGACCCCGCCAGCGGCATGGAGAGCCTGGTCACGCTCCCGGCGAGCCAGGCCAGTGCGGAGCAACGGGCTGGACGCGCCGGACGCCTCGGTCCAGGGCGCGCGGTCCGCCTCTGGAGCCCCGCGGAGCAGCAGCGGCGCCCAGCCTTCGATCCCCCGGCCCTGCTGGAGGCCGACCCCGCCCCCCTGGTGCTGCAACTGGCCCAGTGGGGCGCGGGTCTGGGGGAGGAGTTGCCCTGGCTGGAGCCACCGCCACGGCCCCATCTGCTGGAGGGGCAGGAGCTGCTCCAACAACTGGGCGCCCTCAATGACGCCGGGCAACTCAACAGCCATGGGCGCCAACTCAGCCAGCTGGGGGTGCATCCCCGCCTGGGCCAGGTGCTGCTGCAGGCCCAGGAGCTCGGCGTACCAAGCCTGGGCTGCGCCCTGGCCGCCCTGCTGAGCGAGCGGGACCCCCTGCGGCTGGATGAGGCCGGCTGTGATCTGCTGCGCCGGCTGGATTGGCTGCGGCAGGACGGGCGAGACCATCGCCGGCGCTCGATTCAGCAGCTGCAGGCGCAGCTGGAGCGCCAGCTCCAGGGCATCGCCGGTCAAGAACGCCGTCGCCCCCAACCAACCCTGAACAGTGGCGAGGAGGCGTTGCTCTGCGCCGAGCTGATTGCCCAGGCCTACCCCGAGCGGGTCAGCCTGCAGCGCCCAGGCGCCCCCGGTCGCTACCAGCTGCGCTCCGGCCGTGGCGCCGAACTGCATCCCGGCGACCCCCTCTGGGGCAGCGAGGCCCTGGCCATTGCCCATGCCGATGGGGGAGGCAGTGACTGCCGCATCCAGCTGGCCTTGGCCCTGCCGCAGAGCAGCGTGGAGAGCCTGGCCCAAACGCAGGGCGAACGCCTGCAACTGGTGAGCTGGGATCCCAGCCAAGAGCGGGTCAAGGCCGAGGAGAGCCTCCAATTGGGTGCGCTGACGCTGGAGCGCCGGCCCCTGCGCGATCCCCCAGCAGAGCTCCTGCGCGCCGCGCTGCTCGAGGGCTTGGCCGATCTGGGGCTCGAGGCCCTGCCCTGGGGCAAAGGCTCAAGGCAGTTGCAACAGCGTCTCTGCCTGGCCCACCGGGAACTGGGCGCCCCCTGGCTGGACCGCAGCGATGCCGTCCTGGAAGCCGACCCCCTGGGCTGGCTCGGGGATCAACTGGAGGGCCTGCGCTCGCGCCAGGACTTGCAACAACTCAATCTCTGCGAGGCCCTCTGGAGCGGTCTGGACTGGTCCTTGCGCCAGGAGCTCGAGACGCTGCTGCCCACCAGCCTGGCGATTCCCTCCGGCCGTCAGGCCAGCCTCGACTACAGCAGCGGCACACCGGTGCTGGCCGTGAAATTGCAGGAGCTCTTCGGGGCCGCCACCACCCCGACGGTCCTGGGCGGACGACTGCCGGTGACGGTGCAACTGCTCTCGCCGGCGGGGCGCCCCGCGGCGATCACCCAAGACCTCGCGGGCTTCTGGACTGGGGCGTATCGGGACGTGCGCCGGGACCTGCGGGGCCGCTATCCCCGCCATCCCTGGCCCGAGGATCCAGCCAACGCCACGCCCACGGCCCTCACCAAAAAGCGGCTGGAGCAACAGCAGCGCTAGGCCATCAGGTGGCCAAAACCAAAGTGGCGCAGCCCCTCGGCGATGCCCTGACATCCATGGCCCTGGGCGTGATAGACCCCGGAGAGACGGGGCAACTGCTCCACCAGGGCCGGCTCGGCATTGCCGACCATGACCCCCTTGAGGCCGGTTTCAAACATCGCCAGATCGTTGAGGGTGTCCCCAGCGGTGACCACCGTGGCGTGATCCGCCTCCAACCACCCAAGCAGCGACAGCAGGGTTGAGCCCTTGTCGACCCCGCCCGGGAGGACATCGAAATAGCGGTTGTCGGACATCACCACCGTCGCCCCCTCCGCCTCGAGCACAGGGATGAGGCCCAGGTCGAACTGATCGAGGTCGACATAAAAGGCCAGACGACGGTTCGAGCTCATGGGTTGCAGCTCCAGTCCAGGCCGCCCCTCCAGCAGCGTGCGGAGCCGCGGCTCGAGGGCCTGCCAGCGCTGCTCAATGGGGTCCACCGCCAGTGGAATCGGCAACAGGGAGGAACCGCAGGCGACCGTGCAACCCACATCACCGATGACCAGATGGGGGGCCGCCAGCCCCAACGGTTCGTCTTGCCCCAGCACCTGAGCGATGGCGCCCAGGTCCCTGCCGGTGCAGAAGACATGGAGCACCCGCTCGCGCTGCTCAGCCAGCCAGCGATAGAAGCCGCGACGCTCCTCGCTGGGTCCCCCCAGCAGGGTGCCGTCGAGATCGGTGACCAGCACCAGCTCCGGGTGCTCCGGCAAGGGGGCGGCGAGCTGACTCTGCAGGCGCGCTCGAGGGGACGTCACAGGCACCCGGGCAAAGGCGCGCCAACGCTATCGGTGGGCCAAACTGGCTGCGGTTGTGCGTCCTGCAGAGTCCTGGCCCGCTTCTACGCCAAAAATCGCCGCGACGGTGCCCGACTGCTCAGTTCAGCCCTGGTGCTGACCACCATTGCCCTGTTCAACGTCCAGAACGCCGTCGGCCTGGCTTTGAGCGTCATCGGTGCTGTGGTTTGTCTCTACTGGTGGAGCTGCTACCGCCAACTCGAGCGCTGATGCTCCTGCGCGCCTGAGCCGGTGATGAAGAGCGACTCCGGCATCCCGCGTTACAGCGTCGCGGAACTCAATCAAGCGATTGGCTCGCTGCTGGAGCGGGGCTTTGCCCCCCGGTTTCTGCTGGAGGCCACCGTTTCGCGGCCCCAACTGAAAAAAGGGCATCTGTGGCTGACCCTGGTGGATGAGTCGGCCTCCATCTCCGGTGTGGTCTGGTCCTCCCAGCGGGAGCGCCTGAGCTACCAGCCCAGCGAAGGGGATGGGGTCCTGGTGGTGGGGAAACTGAACTTCTGGGCCAGCCGCGCCAACCTCTGCGTTCAGATCCTCGACATCCGTCCGGCCCTCAGCGCGGTTCTACGGCAGTTCGAGCGGGTCTGCGCGCTCCTGGAACCCGAGGGCCTCTTGGCGGCGGAGCGCAAACGGCCCCTGCCGGAGATGCCCGCAGCGATTGCCCTCTTAACCAGCGTGCCCAGTTCGGCCCTGGCGGACATGCTGCGCACAGCCCAGGAGCGCTGGCCGGCGACCACGGTTCACGTGGTGCCGATTCCCGTGCAGGGGATGGTGGCCGCAACCATCCGCAAGCGCCTGGCCGAGGTGCTCGAGCGCAGCGACGAACTGCAGATCGAGGCCATCGTTCTGGCCCGCGGAGGCGGCGCTCGAGAGGACCTGGCCGTCTTCGATGACGAAGAACTGGCCCGCGACCTGGCGGCGAGCCCGATCCCGGTGGTCACTGGCTTAGGGCACGAGGACGACACGACCGTGGCCGACCTTGTGGCGGACTACCGGGCGGCGACACCGACGGCGGCCGTTGTTGCGCTTCTGCCGGATCGCGAGGCCCTCTCCCAGGGCCTCCAGCACCGTCTGGCCATCGTGCGTCAACTGATGCTGCATCGCCTCCAGCAGGGACAGCAGCGACTCGCGCTGCAGCGCCAGCGGCTGGAGCAATGCCATCCCAGCCTGATCATCGAGCGCGAGCGCGAGCGACTGCAGCAACGGCTGCAACTGCTGGAAGCCCTGTCACCGCAACGGCTGCTCAGACGCGGCTTCTCCTTGGTGCGCAGGGCCGATGGCTCCCTGCTGCGCTCCGTCAGCCAGAGCCAAGCGGGCGATGCCCTCAGGCTGGAGCTGGTCGACGGCAAGATCGAGGCCGTGGTGGAGCAGGTCAGCCCTCACCCCTGATGCCATGACGGAAGCCAAACCCCAAACCAAACGCAAGAAGCCCGCGAGCAAGGCCAAGGCCGCTGCTTCGGCTGAAACCGAGCAGTGGCAGAAGGAGATCGAAGGCCTGAGCTACCAAGAGGCCAACACGGCCCTGGAGCTCACCCTGGCGAAGCTTCAGTCCGCAGAGCTAGAGGTCGAGGAGATGGCCGGCCTCTATCGCCGCGCTGAGGCCTATGCCGCCCGCTGCCAGGTGGTGCTCGAGCAGGTGGCCCAGGAAGTGGTCGAATGGGAGGCACTCAGCACCTAGGGACCGCGATGGCCTCCAAACCCGCTCAGCAACCCTGGCTGGCCTGGCTCTATCTCGCCCTGGCGGTGGCGGGCGGAGTGCTGCCCTGGCTCTCCAATCTGGAGTTCATGCGCGAGTACGGCGCCAGTTTTGACCTGGCCCAGTTCATCGCCCTGGCCAATGCCAATCCGGCCGCTGAATCGCTGTCGCGGGATCTGCTGGTGGGGGCTTCAGCGATCACGATCTGGATCGTCGTAGAGAGCCGGCGCCTGCAGATGCGTCACCTCTGGATTGTTCTGCTGAGCGCAGGAACAATTGCCTTTGCCTTCGCCGCACCCTTCTTTTTATTCCTGCGGGAACGTCGTCTTGCTGAGATGGCGCGAACCGGCGAAGGCTGAGGGAAGCCCTAGCGATCCGTGACGTCCTGCACCTGAACGTCGACCACCGCATCGCTAGCGGGAGCATCGACAGGCTTGGCCGCTGAGGCGGTTGGACGCACCTGGCTGAGGTCCGCCCCACAGGCCGGACAAGCGGGCGCTCCAACGCTGGGGGTCCCGCAGGCCGGACAGGTCACGATGCGGCGCTTGAACCACTGCCAGGCCAGAAAGCCCGCTCCACCAAGGACCAGGGGCCCCAAGACCAACAGCAAGGTGATGCCCTCGAGGACATCAACGAACAGACGCCCAGCCAGCCCCGGAGCGATCAGCAGGACGCCGATCAGCGTGATCCAAAGCCAAGGAATCGGACGTTGCATCGCCTAGCGCAAACGGAGCAGCCGCAGGACCATCATCCTGCCGAAAGCTCGCGGCGCTTGCTGCAGACCACGCTGAGCGCCATGCCGTAATAGACGACGAGGGCCACCAGCCAAACCCAGAGGCTGAGGACCAACACACCACCAATGACGCCATAGGCCTGAAAGCGCGCCCCCAGTGAGATCAGGCTTCGGCCCAGGGCCAGGTTCAGGGCCGTCAGGGCTGAGCCAATCAGCAGCGATCCCGGAATGAGAGGACGCAAGGGGACCCTGCGGGTCGGCATGAAGGCCAGCAGGACAAACGCCAGAGAGCAGCTAATGACGACGCTGATGCCCAAGTCCACCAGCAGAGGAACCGGTGCCCAGAGGTGAAGCTTGGCGGGAAGCCAGCTCTCCAGCAGCAGTCTCCAGCTGCCGGGCTTGAGCAGACGCAGGTTGGTCGTGATCTGATCGAGAACCACAAAAAAGCCGATCAGAACAACAACAACCAGTGACTCAATGCGGTTACGAATGAACTTCCAGACCGGCTTTTTCCAATTCTCCGGTGGAGTCAGAATCGGACGAAACCCCCAAAGCCGATCTGCCCCACGTTGAAGACTGAGATAGGCGTTAGTTGAAGAGATCACCAGAAAGATGACACCAATCAAGCCCGCACCCGTGCCCTGCTTATAGAGGCGCAGCAGCGTTGTACTCACCAGGGGCAAGGCCGAAGGGGGCAAAAACTGATCCGCAACAGCGATGACTTGGTCCGCCAGTCCATCCATGCGCCCCAGAACCAGGCCAGCGACGCCCAGCGCAATCAGGAGGATGGGGAAAAAGGACTGAAGGCTGTGATACGCAAAGGCCGCACTGAGATCCACACAATCTTCTCGATCCCAAAGGCGGTAGGCCTTCCAGAACGGCTTCACAATCGCGCGCCATCGACGCGAACGCACCAACACCTAGGGATTCATCTGGCTTACATCAACAATAGGCCCGAGCAAAGCGCGCACACCAGCGCAGCTCTCAACCCCGTTGATGGCAAATGAATTCCAGGCACAAAAAAGCCACCCTTGTGGGGTGGCTTTCTCGTCTCAACCCAT
>NZ_JAFMKL010000073.1:0-8710 GCF_017852955.1 Vulcanococcus sp. DEBay_Sum22DG08_74 | reverse complement strand
ACGACGTCAAGGCCGATCACGTCTTTGGCCGCAGTGAATGGATGGTTCTCCCCAGTACCACCATCAAGCAGGTCAAGACGGTTTCCGCTGTCGACACCTCTGAGCTGCGACGCACCCCACCCCTTGAGGCACCGCCGGAGCCCAGCGAGACCGCTCGCATCCGCCGCGGTGACACCACCCTGGCCAAGGTTGCCCAGCGCTACAACCTCAGCATCCAGAAACTCCTGAAGCTGAATCCCGGTCTCCGGGGAGCCCAGCTCGTTGTTGGTACGCCGATTCGTATCGCCCAAGCCAGTGCTGGTCGCAGCCGCATGGTGCTGGGTCTGAAGCCCGTTGGCTCCGGTGGTCTGAGCTGGCCCGACCAACCCGACTTTGGGTTCGGCGACGGGGAGAACTTCAATGACCGTGCCTGGGTCTGGCCGACCAAGGGCATCTTTACCTCCGGCTACGGCTGGCGTTGGGGTCGGATGCACCGCGGCATCGACATTGCCAACAACATCGGAACGCCGATCGTTGCGGCTAAATCGGGTCAGGTGGTCTCCGCTGGCTGGCATGGCGGTGGCTACGGCTATCTCGTTGAGCTGCGGCATGCCGACGGAACCTTGACCCGCTACGGCCACAACAGCAGGATCCTGGTTCGTGCTGGTCAGGTCGTGCCCCAGGGCAAGGTGATCTCCCTGATGGGCAGCACCGGGCGGAGTACAGGTCCCCACCTGCACTTCGAAATCATCCCCGCCGGCCGTGGAGCGGTGAATCCGCTTCAAATGCTTCCCCCTAGGGCCTGATCGCAGCTGCGAACAGGGTTTCGGCACGGCGATCCTCTACAATCACCTCACCGCGGCTCGGTAGCTCAGCTGGTTAGAGCGTGGGATTCATAACCCCAAGGTCGGGAGTTCAAGTCTCCCCCGAGCCATCGCTTATTGCCTCGCTTCGGCGGGGCTTTTTGCTGTCTGGGACTGGGTTTTCAGGGATTCCACAGCCGGGACCATTCTGAGCCACTTGTGACGACTTGGGGCTGCTTGTAGCCAAAACGTGCTGACTACTCAGCACGTTTCTGGGGAACACTCACAGGGTCCTGCGGCGCACCCGAGCCATGAGTGAGACCGGTTTGCAACCAGCCCCCTTCTGGGAACAGTGCGTCCATGAGCTGAAGATCCGCCACTCGCGCTTCCGGCTGCGTAGGCATGCAGCCAGCCCATACATCTACGTACGCGAGATGGAAGGCGGTCGTAAGGTCAACGAGTTTTCGCTCAAGCCGAAGCGCTGGTGCAGTCGAGACGACATCGAGGAAGCACGCGATCTCTGCATCCAGGGCCATCGGCAAGGCAGTTGGCCGACGCCACAGAGCCGCCGAACTGTTGCCAGCGGGTCTGACTGGTCCGAGCTGGCGGAGGCCTGCATTGCCGATATCAAGCTTCGGATCTGCAAAGAGGGCAGCCGGGCCCACTCCATCAATGATCTGCGCAAGAGGATTGCCCAGTTCAGAGGCCCCGTCGAAGCCAGGCGACTTCAGGCCTGGGTGCTGGAACACGACCCACGCCTCCAGCTCAAGAGCTTCAACCGTCGAATCGAGACGCTCTCCCAGATTCATCGCAGTGGGCAGATGGACCTGACGGCCGAGCTGCAACGCCTCAGAGACATGCGACCCAAAGGGGCCGCGGAGAAGATCCGCAAGGCGTCCTCAATGCGGGTGCGGGTCATTCCGACTGATGAGGACCTCCAGCACTGGCTGGACCGCCTGGAGCCATTTCACCAATGGGTGTTCGGCTGTATCGCCACCTACGGCCTCCGTCCCCACGAGCTCTGGCACGCCGAGGGGATCGATCGCCAGGGCTGGATCAGCATCCCCGGTGACATGAAGACCAAGACCAGCGAGCACTTCGCTCCTGCCATCCCGGAGGCCTGGGTGGAGCGCTACGGCCTGCGGGAGAACTGGGACCAAGTCCACGGCCAACTCAACGCCCGCTGGAAGGTGCGGTTTGCGGAGGTCTCCGGCGTGAAGATCGCCGTGAACAATGTGGCTGTTTCGAACGCGCTCTACAAGGAATTCCAGCGGAAGGGTCTGAAGAAGCTTTGGGCCCCGATCGCGGACGGAGAAGGGATGGATTGGGTTCGGCCGTATGACCTGCGTCACGCCTACGCCATTCGCTGTGCCACCTCGGTCGAGACAGCGGAGGCTTTTGACGACGACATGGCCACCTGGATGGGCCATGGCGTGGATGTGCATCGCCGCATCTATCTCCGCTGGCTGAGCTCCAGTCGGCGTAAGGAAGCGCTGCAGCGACGCAGAGGTCAGGGGGTGGCGGTGAACGCGATCCAGTCCCACACCGCACCAGTGGCGCTACCGGATGACATCACACCGGATCTTCTGGAGATGGCCCGCAAGCTGAAAGCGGCGGGTCTGGTATCGACCTCAGCGGGCTAACGCGTGACTTCATCTGGCTTGCGGAAGAGCCCGTCGAGGTAGTGACGCACGACCGGGTTCTCTTAGCAGCCCTGCTGAAAGAGGAATCCGGAAACGGCCGAATGCATCAGCCGGTATTGATCCCATTGGGGGTGGCGCTCAATGAAAGAAACCATCGCGTCGAAGAGATCGGCCGGCAATTGGTTTTCCACACTGATGTGTGGTGCCATTGCATCAGGAACCTCAGCCAACCACCACCTCAGAACAAGCACCGACCCATCAGCGCACGGAGACCAGCCAAACGTCAAAAGAAAGGAATTGCGATCACAGCCCGATTGGACGCGAATGGACCTTGACGCGCGCGGGGCAGAGGCAGTCAAGACGAGGTCTAGAGCTCCTCCTCCCACAGCCCCATCCGCGTCAGCCAGGCCTCCGATTGCTCAAAATTCCAGCCGTGATCGGCCTCCAGTACATCGGCGATGGCGACCATCAGGTCAAAGGCATGGCCGTCGTAGCCGCCGCAGCGCAGTGCCTTGAGCTGCAGGCTCTGACCCAATTGCAGTAGGTCCAGCTCAGCGAGCCAGTCACCCTGCTCGAAGGCCTCGAGGGTGTGCTGACAAGGCGCCGAGGCCTGGGGGAGATGGGGGGTGACCAGGGGCAGTAGAGCCCTGGCACCAAGAACGAGACGCTTGAAAAAGTCCATGCGGGACGAGGAAACAACCCAGAAGGGTTCCGTCCGCAATCCACTGTCCAAACCTCAACTCTTGTGCACCAGCGACCGCGAGGCAATGGGTGCTTACTCGGATTGCAGATGCCCGCAGGGTCAGTGAATCTGGAGAGACCAACACAAGGAGGCGCCACCGATGGCTGACACCCCACCCGAGCAGCACAAGAAGCACGCTGACTGCAGGCCCCTGCTCCAACAGTCTTCACCCAACCGTGGGCGGGTCGTTCAGCCGGGCATGTCGAGGAAGGGCATCAAAAGCCGCCTCACTCTGTACGCCTGACTGATCGACACTCCGTTTGCGCCGCCACAGGTGCCCCAGGAGATCAAAGCAACCCACACCTGGAACGTTCGGCCCCAGGTGCCAACGCCAGCAGCTTCGACCGATCATTGCCATTGGAATGGTGATTCACCCTTGACCCTCGGGCATTGCTCGGGGGTTTCTGGTGGCATGGTGCTTGTTCAATGTGGATGCCTGTGGTGAACATCGCTCACATGCGGGTGTGCATGGGCGGTTTGGGAATGCTCGTGTTCATGGGCATGCCAGAAGGGGTGATCGGTGTCCATCCCCTCGAGCTCCTGCGGGCTGTGCTCGTGCTCGTGGTGGAGATCGCCTGCTGCTAGGTCATGGCAGTGGCGATGGTCGTGGCGCAGCGCATGATGCTGATGCCAGTGGCTGTGTTCTTCCCTCAGCAATAGAACGACGCCTGACCCCATCAATCCGGCGGCAACACTCAGGTTCAGCGTGAAGGAATCACGCAGCACCACAAGCGCAAACAAGGCGCCCACAAAAGGCGCTGTGGAAAAGATCACGGCTTCCCGCGCTGCACCCAGATCCCGCAACGCCAGGAGATCCAGCCAGATCGAAAGGCCGTAGCCCAGTGCACCGACAAGCAGCAAGGCCGCGCAGACGGTGGCAGGTGGAAAGGGATGCCCCAGGACCCAGGCAAGAACGAGCATGGGCAGCGATGCACCCAGTGCCTTGACGGTGGCAATCTGAATCGGATCGCGCAGACTCAGGCGTTGGCTGAGGTTGTTGTCGATCCCCCAGGCCAGGGTCGCCAGAGCGATCAGGGCAGCTCCGGTGGCATTGACACCGCCGAGTGATCCATCCGAAAGAACGATGGCCCCAGCGATGGTGAGCGCTGCTGCCGCAGCGCCGCGTTTGCCGAGATGTTCACGCCCCACCAGAACAGCGATGGCCAGGGTGAAGACGGTCTCAAGGTTGAGCAACAGTGAACTCGATGCGGCTGGTAACCGCGCCAGGCCGTGAACCAGGGCAACGGGCCCGACGATCCCGCCCAGAAGGATCAACCCAGCCAAGGCAGGCGCATCACGCCGTTGGAGGGGGCTTTCATCCTGGGTTCGGCCTTTCATCAGCCGAACAATCGCCAGAGCCAGAGTCGCCCCTGCGTAGAGCAACCCGGCAATGCTCAGGGACGAACCGCTGGCCGTGAACGTACTGATCAGTGGGGCGCTGCATCCGAACAGCACGGCCGCAGCGAAGCCAGAGAGTTGACCGCATCTCAAGGATGCCATCGGTTTGATCGGGTTGCTGAACTTCACTCAGTTCTGGCTGCTGTCCTTGGAAGCATCCAGTGCGTTGCGCAACATCTGCGTGTTGCCTCTCAGGAGCACATCACCTTGACGAACACCCTGAAGGATTTCCGCTTGCCCCGCCGTTTGCTGGGCCACCACCACAGCAACCTGTTCCACAGCCCCCCGTTGATAGCGAAAGACCACCGGTGATCCATTGATCAGGGCAATGGAATCCTGCGGAACAATGAACCGTTGCTCGGAGGATGGGATCTGCACAAAGGCCGTGATAGCTGTTCCGATCGGTGGGAGTTGAGCATCAATAGGTTGCGCGCGGAGCAGCATCACGCGCCCGGCGGTTTGCGCATCAGGTGCCACAGCGATCACCCGTGCCTGCAGCGTCTGAGCTCCCGCTCGAACGCGCAGCAGCTGTCCGGTCCTGATGTTCGTGGCGAGTCCCGGTGACACGAGGAAGCGAAGCTCACCCCCTGTGACATCACTGATCTGGGCCACGTCTTCCCCCACAGACAGGACGGCACCGGGTGAGGTGCTCACAGCAGTGACCTGACCGGCAATTGGACTGCGAATCAACAGACGCCCTGAATCATCAGGCTTCCCTAGCGCTGAAGCCTTGGCAGCGGCTGCCCTGGCTGTCGTCGCGGCTGTAACGCTGGCGATGCGGCGGCTTTCCAGCTCCTGGGTCGAGAGTGCACCTTGCCGTGCCATGGGTTCGGCAAGGCGGTACAGGTATGCGAGCGAGTGCGCCGTGGCCTGCGCTGCATCGGCATCGGCGCGTACAGCAGCCGCATCAGCGCTTTGGACTTCAGCGATCGGTTCGCCAGCACGAACACGGGTGCCCGGTGACACCATCAGACGTAAAACACGTCCCGCCACAGGCATCCCCACGCTTGAGCGCGACGATGTTGCTGCTTCAACAAAACCAGTGATCGGACGTTCCGTGCCCGAGCTCAGTTCGGGGCGAACAGTGGTCAATCCCAATCGCCGAAGCTGGTCTTCGCTGAGAGCCACGCTGCCATTGGCATCCGCACGGTCCATCGCCGCAACCGATGGCGCAGAGACCGGCCGGCTGCTCTGGCGACCCACACCGATTCCAACCAGCAGAGATGCGGAGATCGCCAGAGGAAGAAGCACGCCGGGTTGGCGCAGGTGATGCGTGAGGTGGTTAAGGCTCAGGTTCATGACGGGAGAGAGGCAAGAGACGACGCCGAACCGTCGCGGGCGGGCAGCAGCCAATGGCCAAAGCGTGCATAGAGCGCCGGGAGCACCAGCAGGGTCAGGGCCGTGGAGGTGATCAATCCACCGAGCACCACCACAGCCAACGGTTGCAGGATTTCATTCCCGGCCCCGAAAGCGAGTGCAAGAGGCAAGGCTCCGAGTGCCGAGGAGAGGGCTGTCATCAGGATGGCGTTGAGGCGCTCCAGGCTTCCCTCACGGATCACCTCGCCCAGGGGTTGCCCTGCGCCGTGGCGGCGGTTGTAGTTGTCCACCAGCAACAACCCATTGCGCACGGCGATGCCAAACAGCGTGATGAAGCCGATCAACGAGGCGATCGATAGCACTCCTCCCGTGAGCAACACCGCCACCACACCTCCGATCAGGGCCAGGGGCAGGTTGAGCATGATCGCCACTGTGGCGGGCACTGATTTCACCGAAATCACCATCAGCACACCGATCACCACTGCGGCAACAGCGCTGTAGAAGACCAGAGACGCGGTTGCCCGCTCTTCTGATTCAAATTGACCGCCATAGCGAATGGTGTAGCCCTGAGGTAAACGCACATCCCGGGTGATGGTGCGCTGAATATCTTTCACCACACTGCCAAGGGGCCGACCGTTGACATTGGCCGAGACCACAATCAAGCGGGAAACATCTTCTCGGTTGACGATGTTGGCCCCCAGACCTTCCTCAACCCAGGCAACACTGCCGAGAGGAACGGTCATGCCATTGCTGAAGGCCACCGGCAACGAGCGGATGGCCTCCAGGTTCTGGCGAGCATTCTCCTGAAGCTGCACGAGCACATCGCTGCGCACACCCCCTTCCACCACGTGGCCCACCACCTTGCCGTTGAGCGCGATCTCCACTGCTTGCGACAGCTCCTCCACCGTGAGCCCGAGCGCCGCCGCGAGCGGGCGGTCGTAGTGGATCTGCACCTGGGGAATCGGCAGCTGCGGTTCCAACTGCAGATCCACCACTCCATCAATGGGTTTGATGGCCTTCTCCACCGCCTCACCGATGCGGCGCAGTTCGCCTAAATCGGTGCCGTAGATCTTGATTGCAATGGCACTGCGCACCCCCGAGAGCACCTCATCCATGCGATGCGAGATGAAGCCGCCGATGTTGGGCGCCACACCGGGCAGCTTCTGAAACGCCTGCCGCAGCTCGGCGATGGCAGCGGGCCGATTGGCCATGGCTTGATCGCTCAGTTCCACATCCACATGAGCCAGGTTCACGCCGGCCCCATCGGCATCACCGGGAGCGCGGCCCGTGCGCACCTGCACCCACTCAAACAAAGGGTTGTCTTGCAGGGAACGGGTCAGTGCAAGCCCCGCTCGGTTGGTCATCTCCAACGACACACCTGGATACAACACCATCGAATTCACCAATGACTTTTCGCGGAATTCCGGAAGAAAGACCCGCCCCAAGGCCGGCAAGATCAGGGTGGTTGCCACGATCAGGGCCAGTGCGATCGCCAGCACCCGCTGGGGTGAGCGCAGGACTAGATCCAGGATCGGGCGGTAGAGCCGCTCGGCCTGGTTAGCCAGCCAGGTGTTCTCCTCTGGCAGCTCCGCAGGCGCAAGCAGGATCGCGCACAACGCGGGTGACAGGGTCACCGCCACCAATGTGGAGGCCGCGATGGAGAGAAGATAAGCCAGGCCCATCGGCGCAAAGATGCGCCCTTCTACGCCGGTGAGCGAAAAGATCGGCGCAAACACCACCACGATGATCACGGTGGAGAACAGCACGGGCTGGCGCACCTCTACCGAGGTGTCGAACACCACCTGCAGGGGCGATTTGGGCGTGTCGCTGGCCCGGTTGCGGCGCAGCCCCCGATAGCAGTTCTCCATGTCGACGATCGAGTCGTCGACCACCGAACCGATCGCCACCACCAGCCCACCCAGGGTCATGGTGTTGATGCCCAGGCCCAGGCTCTTCATCAACATCAGGCCAATCAGCAGTGACAGCGGAATGGCGCTGAGGCTGATCACGGCGGCGCGCCAGTTCATGAGAAACAGCACGATCACCACCGAAACGATCACCACCCCCTGGAGCAGCGACTCGCTCACATTGCGGATGGCACTATCGATGAAATTGCTCTGACGAAATGTGGTCTGGACCTGTACATCGTTAGGCAGCGTGCGGTTCAACTCAGTCAGCCGCTGCTCCACCGCCCGAGTCACGGTGGGTGTATCCACATCGGGCTGCTTGATCACCATCAGCACAACGGCGGGATTTCCGTTGAAACTGGCATCACCGCGTTTGAGCGCCACACCGCGCTTCACCTGGCCCAAGGTGGAGAGCAGTACCGGGCGTCCCTGCTCGCTCTGCACCGCCGCATCGGCGAGATCACTCACCTGCGTAACCTGAGCCAGGGGGCGAATCAACCGCTCCTGGCCACCCCCGATCAGGAAGCCCCCAGGGCTGGTAGCCATCGCCGAGCCAACACCCTCCATCACCGCCTGGAGCGAGACAGCCTGAGCCTGCAGCTCCTGGGGATCAAGCAGCACCTGAAACTGCTGCTCATCGCCGCCGTAGATCGTGACCTGGGCGACGCCGGGCACCGCCAGGATTGACTGGCGGTAAGAGCGTAGGATCAGCTGCTGCAGATCCATGAGCGATGTGGCGCCATCGCCGGTCACCGTGAAGGCAACCTGCAGGATCGTGCCCAGTGGCGAGACCAGTGGGGAGACCTCGGGAGCGTCGGCGTTGGCGGGCAGCTGGGCGCTCACCTGCTGCAGCCGCTCCGCCACCGATTGGCGGGCGCGGTAGATGTCGGCGTTCTGGTTGAACACCACCTGCACCATCGA
>NZ_JAFMKL010000072.1:0-8808 GCF_017852955.1 Vulcanococcus sp. DEBay_Sum22DG08_74 | reverse complement strand
AGCTCTTCGAGGGCCTGCTCGGTTTCAAAGCGGGCCCAGGCCGCATCCAGGTTGTCGCTGGGACTGGGGGCGGGTCTTGGTTGGGCTTGGGCCGGGCGCTGCTGCAGTTCCTGGCCAATGGCTTCGAGGCGCTGCCAGTGGCCCCGTCCCTGCTGCATCAGCCCATCCAGGTGATCCTGCGCCCGCTTCGCCAGGTCATGGGCACCAGCGGCTTGTGCCCGTTGCGTGCGCCCTTGCCACTGCTTGATCTCCGCTGCGAGTTCCAGCAGGGTCCGCCGCAGTTGGGCGGCCTCGCTGAGCAGCTCCTCCCGTAGCCGTGCGCTTTGCTCGGGATGGGACCTCAGGAAGGCCTCGAGCTGCTGCTCGAGCTTGTCTTCGAGCTCATCCCACCAGGACCAGGAACTCACGCCGAGGGAGGACGGGTGATCAGCGGGGCTTCGATCTCCTCCTGCAGCGGGGTGATTGCGGCCTCCCGCGAGCGCAGCAGCAGTTGGGTGAGGCGGGCAATGGCGCCCTCTCCGAGGTTCTGGGTGGTCAGTTGCTCAAAGGCCTCGCCGTAGAGCTCCTCGAGTTGGGCAATCAGGTTTTCCCGCAGTTCCCGGGACGCTCGCCGCTGATCTTCCCTCGCCATCGCAGTTCCGTGAGGGCGTTCAGTCTGCCTGCTTCAGCAGGTGCAGCGACAGGTCGCCGCGGGGATCGCTCCAGCGGGCTTCGCTGCTCCAGCCGGCCCGGGCGGCGAGGTCCAGGAAGGCCTCTGGGCTGTACTTGTGGCTGGTTTCGGTGACGAGGGCTTCGCCCGCCGCAAAGTGCCAGCTGCGGCCGCAGGCCTGCACCGTTTGCTCCCGCTGGCTGATGAGGGCCATCTCGATGTGGCTGGCTTCAGGCACCCAGCGGGCCTGGTAGCGGAACTGGTCCAGGTCGAAATCGCAGTCCAGATCGCGATTCAGCCGTTGGAGCAGGTTGAGCGCGAAGCGGGCCGAGATCCCTGCGTCGTCGTCGTAGGCCGCCTCTAGCCGTTCGGTGGCTTTCGGTTGATCGATGCCGATCAGCAGGGTTCCACTGGGACCGAGTAGCCGCCGAAATTGCCGCAAGAGCGCTTCGGCGGCAGCGGTGGTGAAGTTCCCGAGGGAGCTGCCTGGGAAAAACCCCAGGCGCCGTTGCGTCTTCAGCAGAGGATGGCTTGGCAGCTGTTCCAGTTGGCTGTAGTCGCAGCAGATGCCCAACATCGGCACGCCGGGATGGTCCCCTTGCAGGCGCCTGCAGGCCGTGGCCAGATGGTCGGCACTGATGTCCAGGGCGACGTAGGCCGGCTGCTCCAGCGCCTGCAGCAGTGGCCCCACCTTGCGGGCGCTGCCGGCTCCGAACTCCACCAGGGTGCCCTCGCCGAGGGCCGCGGCCATCGCCTGAGCCTGGTTTTCGAGAAGGGCTGTCTCGGTCTTGGTCAGGCTGTACTCGGGCTGTTGGCAAATCAGGTCGAACAGCCGCGATCCTTCGGCGTCGTAGAGAAACCAGGCCGGCAATTGCTTGGGGGTTTGGCTTAGGCCCTCGATCACCAGCTGGCGCATGTCCGCCGCCGCGGGATGCAGATCGAGCAGTTCCGGCACGCCGCTGCGTTGCAGGGTGCTGGTCATCGCTGCACCCCCTTCGCGAGGCGAATTCCGCTGGCCATCCAGCGGCTGTGGGGTGGATAGAAGTTGCGGTAGCTCAGGCGCTCGTGTCCGGCCGGCGTCAAAAAGCAGCTGCCCCGCAGCACGAACTGTGAGCTCATGAATTTGCCGTTGTACTCACCAATGGCCCCAGCGGCAGGCGCAAAGCCGGGATAGGGCCGGTAGGGGCTGCCCGTCCACTGCCAGAGGCAGCCGAAGACCTGTGCCAGCTGGCCGCTGGTGGCCGCCAGCTCCCATTCGGCTTCCTCGGGCAAGCGGGCCCCGGCCCAGCGGGCGTAGGCATCGGCCTCGAACCAACTGATGTGCCGCACTGGGGCATCGGGATGGCGCGGCCTGCGGCCCGCGAGGCTGAATTCCCATTCGCCCCGCCAGTAGCGCGGAGCTTGCCAGCCCCGGTCCTGCACCAGGGCCCAGCCTTCACTCATCCAGAGGTCGGCGCGCTTGTAGCCCCCGTCGGCGATGAAGGCGGCGTACTCGGCATTGCTCACCAGCCGTTGGCTGATGGCAAAGGGCTCCAGCCAGACCCGGTGGCGAGGGGCTTCATTGTCGAAGTGAAATTGCCCCGAGGCCGGATCGAGACCGATCTCCACGAGGCCTCCCTCGAAGTGTTTCCAGCCCCCTGGCCCTGGGTTGGCCCAGCTGGCCTCGTAGTCCGCTTCGGGTTCGGCGATTGCTTCAGGTTCCAGGGGATTGCGGCTGAAGCCATCCAGCAGATCCATCAGCAGCAGCTCCTGGTGCTGCTGCTCGTGCTGCAGCCCCAGTTCCACGAGTGCAGCCGGCAGGTGATCCAGCTCGGCCATCAGCGCAGCGGTGACGCGTTGGCGCCAGGCCAGCACCTCAGCGATGGAAGGCCTGGTCAGGAGGCCACGCTCCGGTCTGGCGTGCCGTTCGCCCACCGACTCGTAGTAGCTGTTGAACAGGTAGCGCCAGCGGCTATCGGCGCAGTCGTAGCCCTCCAGCTGGCTCAGCAGGAACTCTTCAAAGAACCAGGTGGTGTGGGCGAGATGCCACTTCGCTGGGCTCGCGTCGGGCATCCCCTGCAGGCAGAGGTCCTCCGGTTGCAAGCCCGCGATCAGTTGCTCGGTCGCCCGGCGGATTTCCTGCAGACGCGGCAAGACTGCGGCAGCTGAGGTCGTCACCATTCCGTCGGCTTCCGCTGAGCGGACCCTAGAAGCTCAACCTTGCTGCATCAACGCTTCTACGATCGCCGTAACGCAGAAATGGGCATGGGCGCCAGCACTCCGGGGATTGCATCCGGCTTCGTCGGTGCGGTGGGCCAGACCCCGCTCATTCGTCTGAATGCCCTCAGTGCTCTGACCGGTTGCGAGATCCTCGGCAAGGCCGAGTTCATGAACCCCGGTGGCTCCGTCAAGGACCGAGCAGCCCTTGGGATTTTGTTGGAGGCGGAAGAACAGGGTCTGCTCAAGCCCGGCGGCACCGTGGTGGAAGGGACGGCGGGCAACACCGGCATTGGCCTGACGCACCTCTGCAATGCCCGCGGATATCGGGCGGTGATCGTGATTCCAGAGACCCAATCGGCCGAAAAGATTGGCCTGTTGCGCAGCCTGGGGGCTGAGGTGCGCACGGTTCCGGCTGTGCCCTACAAGGACCCGAACAACTACGTCCGCCTCTCAGGCCGCATTGCCGAAGAGATTCCCGGCGCGGTTTGGGCGAATCAGTTCGACAACCTCGCCAACCGCCGCGCCCACTACAAGACCACTGGACCAGAGATCTGGGAGCAAACCGGCGGCAAGGTGGATGCCTGGGTGGCGGCAACCGGCACCGGTGGCACCTATGCCGGCGTGGCGCTTTATCTGAAGGAGAAAAAGCCGCAGCTGCGCTGTGTCTTGGCTGATCCCCACGGCAGCGCCCTCTACAGCTGGGCCACCAGTGGCGAGCTCAGCAGCGAGGGCAACTCGATCACCGAGGGCATTGGCAACAGTCGGGTGACCGCGAACCTGGAGGGGGCTCCGGTGGATGACGCGGTCCGGATCCACGATCAGGACGCCCTTCAAACGATCTACGACCTGCTCTGGCAGGAGGGCCTGTTCCTCGGCGGCTCCGTCGGCATCAATGTGGCGGCGGCCGTCGAGACAGCACGTCGCATGGGGCCCGGACACACCATCGTCACGGTCCTCTGCGACAGCGGCGATCGCTATCGGTCACGGCTTTATGACGGTGAGTGGCTGAAGGGCAAAGGTCTGGAGCAACCTGAGCGCGCGGCCTGATCCACATTGGTGGAAGACGATCCGAGGTTGGAGCCAGGGGCGCTGATCGGCGGTCGCTATCGACTCGAGCGCTCCCTTGCGGAGAACCGCTGGCTGGCCAGTGATCAAGCGGCAGCCGATGCGTCGGTGCACCTTCTCCATCTGAGCGGGCTGAGCGATGACCAGCGGGAGGAGTGGAGCAAGCGCTGGCTTCAGCTGCAGGGGGTCCTCCATCCCCAGCTGCCTCGCTTTGCCGATCTGATCAGCAGCGATGGGGAGCTCTGGCTACCGCGCCCTTGGCAGGAGGGGGAGTCGTTTCAGGCCTTGCTGGAGGGTGGACAGACCTTCGACATCCCAGAGGTCCTGGAGCTGTTGCGGCAGCTCTTGCCCCTGATGGCTTTGCTGCACAGCCATCGTCTCTCCTGCGGGGACTGGTCGCCGTCCCAACTCCTGAGGCGATCGGCGGATGGGCTGCCCGTCCCCCTAGCCCTGGAGCAGCCAGCCCCATGGGATCCCCAGCGGGATTTGCTGGCTCTCGGCGAGTGCGCCCAAGCCTTGCTGGGTGCTGAGGCCGCGGCGGCCTTGGCATCGATTGGGCCCCTGCAGGCCTTGAGTAGCGATCGGCCTGAGCTGCGTTTCCCTTCAGCGGCGGCTGCTCTGGCGGCTTTTCAACAATTCACTCCCGCATTACCTGCTCCAATCCCGCTGGTTAAGCACTCCACCCCATCGCGGAGGCGCAAGCGGCAGCAGGAGCAGGACGCGGAAGGACGGCTTTGGCCGGTGGTGGTTGCGCTGGTGCTCGCTGCCTTGGTGGGGACCGCCTTGGGGTGGTTGGTCTTGAGCCGGGGCAAGGTCAGTAGCCCAATGGCGCTTCCCAGCTTTCGGCTCCGCTCGAGCTTGCCGGCGGCGGAGATCAATCAGCGGGAGCAGTTGCTCAATCGCCTGCGGGCCCTGCAGGTGGATCGCCGCTGGTTCCTGAAGTTGGTGGACGCCAGCTTTCTGGAGCGTGGTGGCCGGCTGCCATCGGATAGCCAGGCGGATGCACCCCTGCGCATGGTGTGGAGTGAACTGGCTGAGGATTGGCTGAGCCGCGTGGAGCAGTTGCCGCTGCCCTTGCGGCCGCGCTTGGGCAATCTCACCGCCACCGATTGGAATCGCCGCCAGCAGGGCCTCGTGGCTCAGGGACTCAGCCCGGAGGTGGTCCAGAAGCTGGTCTCTGGGAGCGCGCTCAACCTGCTGAACGGTTCCCAGGCTGCCGAGATCCCCGCGGAGCCCTTTCGGCAGCTCTGGTATGCCGCCGCTGAACAAGCCCTGGGCAACCTGCAGATCGAGCTGATCGAGGGGAAGCGCAACAGCACCAAGACCGTCTCTGCCTGGGTGCCAGCTGGGGGCGCCCGGGTGTTCCCGATTCAGGTTCCGCCTGGCAGTCGCTTGGTCCTTGGCGTGAGGGGATCGGCCTTGATGCAGATGAGCGTCTTCGCCGCCGATGGACAGCTGCTGGAGGCGCGTGGACCACTGCGGGTGGTGAGCCTTGGGGAGGTCAAACGCTCCCCGGTTCAGGTCCTGATCAGCAACGACGGCTTGTCCTCGGCGAGCTTGACGCTCTCCTTGCGGGTTGACCCGAATCAGTAGCGGGCGATGGCTTTCTTGGCGTCCTTGATGTCCTGCTTGCGCCGCTCCTCCTGACGCTTGTCATGGAGCTTGCGGCCCTTGCCGAGGCCGATGGTGGCTTTGATCCAGGAGCCCTTGAGGTGGATGTTGAGGGGAATCAGGGTGAGGCCCTTCTGATCGACGGCGATGCGCAGTTTGTCGATCTCTTTGCGGTGGGCCAGCAGCCGGCGGGTCCGGAGGGGCTCGTGGTTGAAGTAGGCGCCGGCGTGGGTGTGGGGGGAGATGTGGACGTTGTGCAGTTGCAGCTGTCCCTTGCGGATCAGGCAGAAGCCATCCCGCAGGTTGACCTGCCCAGCCCGGATGGACTTGACCTCGGTGCCCATCAGCTCGACCCCGCACTCGAGGGTTTCGAGGATTTCGTACTGGTGCCGCGCAAAGCGGTTGTCCGCCAGCAATTTGTTGGCGGCGTCCCGAAGGGCCTTGGCGTTCTTTTTGCCCCCGCCCTTAGCCATGGCGCCGCGATCTCAATCCAGTGACCCTAGGGATGGATCCGCTGGCCGGTGGTCGTCCGCTGCCGATACCCTCGGGCGATGGCCATCGTTTCTTCGGGATCAACAGCGCCGCGTCAGCCGGCCCCGAGGTTGGTGGATCCTGCCGTCAGTGAGCAAGAGAAGCCGCTCCAGCGCGAGGATTCCCTCAGGCCCAAGCAGTTAGCCGATTACATCGGCCAAAGCGAGCTCAAGCAGGTTCTCGGGATTGCGATTGAGGCCACCCGCGCCCGCGACGAAGCCCTGGATCACGTGCTGCTCTACGGCCCTCCGGGTCTGGGCAAGACCACCATGGCGATGGTCCTGGCCGAGGAGTTGGGGGTGCGGTGCCGCATCACCAGTGCGCCTGCCCTCGAGCGTCCCCGCGACATCGTTGGCTTGCTGGTGAATCTCCAGCCCCGGGAGCTGCTGTTCATCGACGAGATTCACCGCCTGACGCGGGTCGCCGAAGAACTGCTCTACCCGGCGATGGAGGACTTCCGCCTGGATCTCACGGTCGGCAAGGGGACGACGGCTCGGACCCGCACGATTCCCTTGGCCCCCTTCACCTTGGTGGGGGCGACGACGCGGGCGGGTTCCTTGAGTTCACCCCTGCGGGATCGCTTCGGTCTGATCCAGCGGCTGGAGTTCTACGGACTGGAGGATCTGCAGGCGATCGTGCAGCGGGCGGCCGGTCTGCTCGCCTTGGATCTGGCGGAAGAGGCTGCTCTGGAGGTGGCGCGCCGCTGCCGGGGCACCCCGCGCATCGCCAACCGTCTGCTGCGGCGGGTGCGCGATGTGGCTTCGGTCGGCGGCCATGCACGGGTGAGCGCTGAGCTGGTGCAGCAGGCCTTGAGCCTGCACCGGGTGGATGGCCGCGGCTTGGATGCCAGCGACCGGCGGCTGCTGGATCTGCTCCACAGCGGTTTTGGCGGTGGCCCGGTGGGCCTCGACACCCTCGCGGCCGGACTGGGCGAAGACCCCGTCACCCTCGAATCAGTTGTGGAACCGTTTCTGCTGCAGCAGGGGCTGCTGCAACGCACCCCCCGCGGTCGGGTGATCACCCAGGCGGGCATTGATCACCTGCAGGATCAGGCGGCATGACAGCGCTTTTCGCCGTTTTGCTGGCGGTGCAGCTGAGCCTGCCCCAACTGTTTGACCAGGCCCTGACGGCGAGTCGTGAGGGGGCGTTCCCCCAGGCCTTGGATCTTTGGAACCAGGTCCTGGAGCTGGCTCCGGAGGACGCTGCGGCTTGGAGTAATCGAGGCAATGTCCAGCTGGCCCTGGGTGACCCCGAGGCGGCGATTGCCGACCAGTCCAAGGCGATGCAGCTGGATCCGAGCAACGCCGATCCCCATCTCAACCGCGGCACAGCTGAAGAAGCCCTGAAGCAGTGGGATGCCGCAGAGGCCGATTACCGCTGGATCCTCGAGCGCGGCGCCGATGCTTCTGCGCTCTACAACCTCGGCAATGTGCAGGGCTCCAAGGGGGACTGGCGGCAAGCCCGCGGCAGCTTTGATCAGGCGGCCGAGACCCGTCCAGGTTTTGCGATGGCCCGCTCCAGTACGGCCCTAGCGGATTTTCAGCTGGGGGATCTGGACCTGGCCGAAAAGGAGTTGCGCAGCATCATTCGCCGCTACCCCCTTTTCGCCGACGCCAGGGCTGCTTTGACGGCGGTGCTTTGGCGGAAGGGTGAGTCCGGCGAAGCCGAGAGCCATTGGGCTTCGGCTGCGGGCTTGGATCCGCGTTACCGCCAGCCAGAATGGCTCCTAGAGATTCGGCGCTGGCCGCCGGTTCCGGTCCAAGCCCTGTCGGACTTTTTGGCCTTGAGCAGCTGATGCCCGATCTGCTCTCCCGCGACCAGCTCAAGGCGGAGGTCAAGGCCGCCCAGCAGGAGCTGCTGGCGATTCGCAGGCATCTGCATGCCCATCCGGAACTCAGCGGCAATGAGCATCAGACCGCCGCTTTGGTGGCCGGCGAGCTGCGCAAGCTGGGATGGCGTGTCCAAGAAGGGGTGGGCCGCACGGGGGTGCTGGCGGAACTGGGTCCGAGCGGTGGCCCCGTGGTGGCCCTGCGGGTGGATATGGATGCGTTGCCGGTGGAGGAGCGAACGGGCCTGCCCTATGCCTCGTTGAACCAGGGCCTGATGCATGCCTGCGGCCATGACATCCACACCACCGTCGGCTTGGGCGTGGCTCGAATCCTGGCGCCCTTGGCCGAGCAGCTGGGCGGCACGGTTCGCTTGCTGTTTCAACCGGCGGAGGAGACTGCCCAAGGGGCGGCCTGGATGGTGGCCGATGGGGCGATGCAGGGTGTGGATGCCCTGTTTGGCGTGCATGTCTTCCCCAGTCTTTCGGTCGGAACGATCGGGGTGCGCAGCGGCAGCCTGACCGCCGCCGCCGGTGAACTGGAGGTGGAGGTCTTGGGTGAGGGTGGCCATGGCGCGCGGCCCCACCAGAGCACCGATGCCATCTGGATCGCGGCTCGGGTGGTGAGTGGTTTGCAGGAGGCCATCAGCCGCCGCTTGGACGCGTTGCACCCGGTGGTGGTCAGCTTCGGCCGGATTGAAGGGGGCAAGGCCTTCAACGTGATTGCCGATCACGTCCGGTTGCTTGGAACGGTCCGTTGCCTGGATTTGGAGTTGCATGCCCAGCTGCCGGGCTGGATTGAGGAGACCGTGCAGGCCATTTGCAAGGGCTATGGAGGCGAGGCTCGGGTGCGCTACCGCTGCATCTCCCCGCCGGTCCACAACGACCCCGAACTGACGCAGCTGTTGGCGGATGAGGCGGTGGAACT
>NZ_JAFMKL010000071.1:0-8942 GCF_017852955.1 Vulcanococcus sp. DEBay_Sum22DG08_74 | reverse complement strand
TTGCAGGTTCTCCGCCGTGACCCCGGCCGGGGTGCCCCCCAAGGGTGCGCTCAGGGCGTCGTCGAATCCAGCCATCAAGCCCTCGATCGGCACCGTCTGGGTGCTGATCCCTAGGCGATTGGCGAGCTCCAGGGAGTCGTTGATGGAGCCCTCTGAACTCCAGGGGGAGGGCATCAGCAGCGCCTGCACCTGCTTGGCGCCCAGGGCCGCCGCCGCCAGCACCGCCACCAGGGCCGAATCGATGCCGCCGCTCAGTCCAAGCAGCGCTTTGCCGAAGCCGCATTTGCGCGCGTAGTCCCGCACCCCCAGCACCAGGGCCCGCAGCAGCAGTTCTTCGTCGCAGGGGATCGGCGCTGCAGCGGAGGTGTCGCCGACTGTCCAGCAGGCCAGATCCGCTTTCCCAAAGGCCAGCTGTGTGGCTACCTCGCCGTTTGCGGTGGTGGCGAAACTCCCGCCATCAAAGATCAGCTCGTCATTGCCTCCCACCTGGTTGACGTAGACCACGGGCGCGCCCAATCGCTGGGCGGCACTCTTGGCCAGCTCTCGCCTGAGTTGCGGTTTGCCCTGCCCGAAGGGGGAGGCCGAGAGATTGATCAGCAGGTCAGGCTTCAGCGCCGCCAAGTCCCCCACCGGATCGCCCCCCAGGAGCCGTTGGCTGTGGAGCTGCTCCTCCACCCAGAGGTCCTCGCAGATGGTCAGGCCCAGGCGCCAGCGGCGCCCCTCCCGCTCGAGCTCCAGCAGGCAGGGCTCTTCGGCAGGGCGGAAGTAACGCCGTTCATCGAAGACGTCGTAGCTGGGAAGCAGGCGCTTGCGGGCCACGATCCGCCAGGCGCCCTTCTCCACCAGGGCCACGCTGTTGAACAGATCGGGCTGCTGGCCATCGCTGACCGTCTCACTCACCCCCAGCAAGAGGCTCTGGCCGGTTGGCAGGTCACGGGCTAGCCCGTCCAGCACCGCGTCTTGTTTGTGCCGCAGGGATGGGCGCAGCAGCAGGTCCCGCGGGGGGTAGCCCCAGAGCGCCAGTTCTGATGAGACCACCAGGTCGGCACCGCCCTCTGCGGCGCGGCGGCAGGCCTCAAGCAGTTGGGCGCCGTTGCCGCTCAGGTCCCCCACCAGGGGATTGATCTGGGCCAGGGCGACGCGCATTAGGGGGCGAGCTTGGAGGTGAGGCCATAGAGATTGTGCTTGAGCAGTTCGGGCCAGAGCACTTCGGGAATCGAGCTGTTCTCTTGCCCGCCGCGAATGGCTGAGCTGGCGGTTGCTGGCACAGGCAGCTCCAGCAGCTCCACTTGGGCCCCCAGATCCCGCAGCCTCTCCAGGGCACCTGCCGCCATCGGGTGGCCCTGGCGCGGCACCACCGTCAGGCGGCAGCGCTGCAGCAGATCTGCCGCCCGATACCAACTGGGGATTTGACCGGCGAGATCGCCCCCGACGACAAACACCAGCTGCCGATCCGGCCAGCGGATGGCGGCGCGATCGAGGGTCTCGATCGCTTTGGGACTGCTGAGGTCCTGCGCCAGCTGCACCTGGTCGTTGCCCAGGCTCTCGATCAAGGTCCCCAGGAGCTGGGCGCGGAGCTCCAGCGGTGCCCCGTGCTGCTTGAAGGGGTTGTCGCTGGCCCAGGCCGCCACCTGGCCGTAGCGCTGGGCCAGGCCGAGCAGCAGGGCCTGATGCCCTTCGGTCGGGGGATCGGCACTGGTGCCGAACAACGCCAGTTCGGGGCTGCTCACGGCAACAGCTGGCCCGAGGGGATGGGGCCTCCACCCATGCGCTGCCACTGCTGCAGCCAGTCGCGCACCTGGGGGTCTTGGCCGGCCAGGCGCCGCAGCAGCGAGGCGGGCCGAAAGCGCCCCCGCTGGGCGCTGCGCAGTAGCTCCGCCGCCGCCAGGCGTCCGGTCAGGCGGGTGCTGTAGACGGCCAGGGCCGCCTGGGCCATGGCCACCGGAGCCGCCGGCGCCAAGCTCAAGCCGCCACTCAGGGGGGCGGCCAGCAGCAGCACCTGCCGCAGTCCCCCCAGCAGCAGTTGGATGCCCAGTTGGGTTCCCCCCAGCAGGGCGTTTTGCGCCGAGAGTCGCGTCAACAGGGCCCGGGCGCCGCTGCTGCTCATCTCCAGGTCGTAGAGCTTGCAGAGCTGCAGCACCAGGGCGGTGTCGATCGCAAAGCCGCCGGCGAGATCCAGCAGCAGCAGCGGATTGGCGGCGACGCCGGTGGCTTTCATCGCCGCATAGCGGCCGATCAGCCCTTGGGCGGCGGCCTTGCCGCGTTTCAGGCGCCAGGCATGCAGGCTCTGGCTGAAACGATCCGCCGCCCGCAGTCCATTGAGGCCCAGCAGCAGGGAGCCCTGGTCCTGGAGCAGCTCCAGCAGGGCCGCCCGCAGGGGTGCGATCTGCGCTGGCTGGGGTTCGCTGCGCACGCGGCCCCCCTCCAGCAGCACCGCCCGCCGCGGGGCGGCGGCCACCGGCAGGATCTCCAGGTGCTGCGCCTGGCGGGGGAGGCGCGAGCGGATGCTCTCGATCAGCGCCGAGCGCTCGCCGCTCGGCCAGTTGTCGATGCGATTGAGCACCAGCAGCAGCGGTTTCCCGGCGCCCAGTAGCTGCTCGATCGCCTCGGCCTCCGGGGTCGTCAGGTCGCTGTCGAGCACCAGCAGGACCAGGTCGGCCCCCAGGGCGACCCGGGCCGCCAGGCGATGGCGGGCCCGGGCGGCAATCTCATCAATGCCCGGGGTGTCCACCAGCTCGATCTGGCTGAGATCGGGCACCTGGACCCCCCAGGTCTCGCGCTGCTGCTTGCGGGTGCAGCCGTGGGCCACGTCCGTGGCGAAGGCCGGCTTCTCCAGCAGGGCATTCAGCAGGCTGGATTTGCCCACGCCCACCCGGCCAAAGACCGCCACCCGCAGCCGCCGCTGCTTCAGCGCCAGCAACTGTTGATCCAGGGTGCGCAGCTCCGGCTCCAGCACCGAGCGCTCCCGATCGCTCAGGCGCAGGTCTCCCCGCCATTGCGAGAGCAACAGGGCGCAGCGTTCAGCGGTGGAGGGCTGAGGCAAGGGCAGGGGCCTGGTCGCCACGTATTGAAGCGGTTGTGCCATCGTCGCGCTCAGCACCGCTCGCTTCCATGTCGCTCGCTCCGGACGTCTTTGCCCAGCGCCGTGCTCGTTTCTTTCAGGCCCTTGGCGGCGCTGCTGCGGTGATTCCCGCGGCTCCGCTGGTGACGCATCACGCCGACTGCGAGTGGCCTTTTCGCCAGAACAGTGACTTCTGGTACCTGACGGGTTTCGATGAGCCCGACGCGGTTGCGCTGTTTCTGCCCCATCGGCCCGAGGGGGAGCGGTTTGTTCTCTTTGTGCAGCCCAAGGAACCCAGCGCCGAGGTCTGGATGGGCTTCCGGTGGGGCTGTGAGGGGGCCGTGGAGCGCTTTGGCGCAGACCTGGCCCACCCCCGCGAGGAGCTGGCGGAACGGTTGGCCGATTATTTGCGCGGTGCCGAAGGCATCGCCTTCCGGGTGGGCAAGCACCCCGAGGTGGAGCCCCATGTACTGCAGGCCTGGGCTGGTCAGCTCGACCGTGCCCCCCGCAGCGGTACGGCGGCCCTGGGCCTGGTGGCGCCCTGTCCGCTCCTGCATGCCCTGCGGCTGCGCAAGAGCCCCGAAGAAATCGCGCGGATGCGCGAAGCGGCCCGCATCTCCGCCGAGGCCCATGAACTGGCCCGCCAGGTGGCCCGCCCAGGGCTGAACGAGCGCCAGGTTCAGGGGGTGATCGAGCAGCACTTCCTCGAGCAGGGGGCCCGCGGCCCGGCCTACGGATCGATCGTCGCCGGTGGGGACAACGCCTGCGTGCTGCACTACACGGCGAACAATGCGTTGCTGAAGGACGGCGATCTGCTCTTGATCGACGCCGGTTGTTCTCTGAACGACTACTACAACGGAGACATCACCCGCACCTTCCCAATCAACGGCCGCTTCAGCGCCGAGCAGCGCGCCCTCTATGACCTCGTGCTCGCGGCCCAGGAGGCGGCCGTGGCCTTCGTTGCTCCGGGGCAGACCGCTGAAGGCGTCCATGACACCGCCGTGCGCGTGCTGGTGGAGGGCTTGGTGGACCTGGGTCTGCTGCGGGGCGAGGTGGACGGGATCATCGAGCAGGGGGCCTACCGGCACCTCTACATGCATCGCACCGGCCATTGGTTGGGCCTGGACGTCCATGACGTCGGTGCCTATCGCCTGGGTGAGCACCATGTGGCCCTGGAGACCGGCATGGTGCTGACGGTGGAGCCAGGTCTCTACGTCAGCGATCGCCTGCCGGTCCCCGAGGGGCAGCCTGAGATCGAGGCACGCTGGAAGGGGATTGGCATTCGGATTGAGGACGACGTGGCGGTGACCGACCACGGCCACGAGAACCTCACCGCCGCCGCCCTCAAGGCTCCGGCGGCCTTGGAGCGCTAGGCGATCGCCTGCTCCAGAGCCGCCAACACAGCGCTCGTGTTGGCGATGACCGCATCAGCACCGGCGGCCCGCAGCTGCTCCTCATAGGCCCCGCGGCGCGGGCTGTTCTGGAGGTGCGGCGGGGCCACCGCCAGGCTGATGAAGCGTTGAGCGGGGCGCTCTTGGCGTGCCCGCACCACGGTGGTGACGTCAGCCACGGTGTCCCCCAGGTAGGCCACCGGCACGGTTGCCGCTGCGAGGGAGCTCGCCAGCCGCAGGAAGCCGCTGGGATCGGGTTTGTCGGGGGCCTCTCCCATGGCGATGAGTGGCGGCTGCCTCAGGCCAAGGCGGGTCTCCAGCACGAAGCGGGCCGAGGGCGGCTCGGCGCCACTGACAAACCCCCAGGCCACATCCGCCGCCGAGAGAGAGGCAAAGAACGCGGGATCCACCAGCAGGGGCTCGTTGCGGATGAAGCCCGCCCAAGCCGCGGGGTCACCCTCTGGATCACCACCGAAATAGAAGCTGTTGAAGACCTCCACCAGTGCCTCAAAGGCCGGGAGGTCTTGCTGACCCTGCCGGCGCAGCAACTCCAGGGAGGCCTCCCAGTCGTTGTTCCAGCACCCCTCGGCCTTCAGGGCATCGATGCTCTCGGGGCTGGGCCGCTGGCCGCTGTAGTGATGCACCGTCTCCACGATGGCCTTGCGGTAGCTGCCTCCCACATCGCGGATCACGCCGTCGATGTCGAACAGGAGAACAGCGCGCGGGCTCAGGGGACTGGAGAACAGCGGCTGGTAGGTTAGTTGTTTGTCATTAAGCCTTGAGCGCGGACACCATGAGCACCGAGAGCGCTGAGAGCGCCGCGGCGACTGCTGCTACGACTGCCTCGACAGAAGCTCCGGCAACGGAGACCACTGAGGCTCGTCCGGTGCTGAGTGGTGCCAGCGCTGCCCTGGCGACCGCCACCATCGACGAGAACGGCGTTCCCTCCGGCCGTACCCCGAAGGCCGATGAGGGCCGCTTCCTGGTGAAGATCCTCTGGCTGCCGGACAACGTGGCCCTGGCCGTCGATCAGATCGTCGGTGGCGGCCCCAGCCCCCTGACCTCCTACTTCTTCTGGCCCCGTGAGGACGCCTGGGAAACCCTGAAGACGGAGCTGGAAGGCAAGAGCTGGATCACCGATAACGAGCGCGTTGAAGTCCTCAACAAGGCCACCGAGGTGATCAACTACTGGCAAGAGGAAGGCAAGGGCAAGAGCCTGGAAGAGGCCAAGCTCAAGTTCCCCGACGTCACCTTCTGCGGTACCGCCTGATTTGCGGTTCCCCCGTTTCCTTGGCCCCCGCAGAGCGGGGGCTTTTTTGTGCCTGCTCAGCGGCGCGGGCTGACCACTTGATCAAAGCTGCTGGCGGTGATCAGTCCCGGTTGGCTGGCGGTGTCCACGGTGAAGGAGCGAGATTCCGCCTGGCTGGTGCCATCCGGATAGACGAAGGTCACGACCCCCTGCAGGCTGACCTTGCTGCCATCGCGGCTGATTTCCTGGAGGTTGTCGACGGCCACCCGTTGGAACTGGCTGAAGAAGGCGGGGTCGAACTGATCGGCGGCTTGGGGGCTGAAGAGTTGCTTGGCGGCAGCGGTGTTCCCCAGGGAGATGTCGTCGTACAGCTGGCGGACGGTCTCAATGGCCTGGTTCAACTGCAGTTGGGCTGGATCCAACTTGGGTTCACTGGTGGCCGGCTCCGGTTCGGTTTGGGTGGGTTCGGGCTCGCTCACCAGGGCCGGCGCCGTTGCCGTGGAGGGCGTCATGGAGCGGTTGAGCAGCACCAGCCAGGTGAGGGCGCCAACAACGCCCACCACCAGCACGCCAGCGATGAAGCTCAGCACTGCGACGACACCGCTGTTGGAGTGAACGGGGGTATCCACCACGGCGGTGGGCTCGTCCTGGAGGTCGCTGGGGATGGCCTGGCCATCGGGGGCCAGGCCCAGCAGGCCCCGCAGGACTTCGGCCATCCGCAGGCACAGGGCCGGGGCGAAGAGGGCGTCGAGCTCCTGCTGCAGCCGCAGGTTGAGTTGGGTTTCGCTGGGTAGGGGCGGCCGCTCGGCCACGGCCTCCTGGAAGGCGGCGGTTTGCACCAGGTGCTTCAGGGCCGGCAGCAGCAGCAGTTCGTTGTCTCCGCAAAAATCGCTGAGCAGCGCCTGGTAGCGGCGCACATCACTGCTGATCCCCCGCTCAAAGTCCGCCAGGATTTGGCGCCGCAGCTTCACGCCGAGCTGGTAGTCGTTCATGGTCGCGCCGGGGCGCGGGATGGCTCTTGAGTCTCGCTCGCCGCCTCCCATTGCGCCCGCAGGGCTTGCTCCAGGGCTGGGCAGATCTTCGGCTCCGCCTTGGCCCCAGGCGCGCTGCTGGCAATTAGGGCGCCCAGGGGATCTCGCTCGGGATGATCCAGCAGCGCCTGGGCTTGGGCGGGACTGCTCTTGAAGGCCAGGAATTGCTGGCGCCGTTGCTTGAGGCTGGCCTCAATCCGCTCGGGGTGCTGGCAGAGCTGTTGGATCTCGAGGGCCAGCGGATCAGGGGCCTTGGGCCACCACCAGAGGGCCCCCGCGATCAGTGCTGCGGCAGCGCCCAGGGCGGTGAGGACCCCCGCCTTCCCGCGCCGGGCTGGTTCGCTGCGCTGGGCGATGGCAACGGAGACATCGTCACCGCTGCCTTGGGCCGTGATTTCCTCCAATCCCTGGACCAAGGCCTCCCCCTGGATCTCCAGCATCTGCTGGCAGAGCTGCAGGAAGTCCCCATCGGTGGCGCAGGACTTGCGCACCCCATCGGTGCAGAGCACCAGGGCGGTTGTGGGGAGGGCGGACTGGAGTTGGACCCGCGTGGACCAGGCATCCAGGGCTTCGCTTTGGCAGAGGCTCAAGGTGGCCTCTCCTGTGGCGTTGCTCAGTTGCTCCTGGTTCACCAGACGGGCGTCCCCATCGGCGTGGATCTCCACGAGGTCCCAATCGCCGATGCCGGTGCAGCCCCACCAGTCGGGGCTCAGCAGGACCAATCCCAGGGTGCAGCCGTAGAGCGCGCTGGAGAAGGCTTCGTCCGCTGAAGCGGCCTGGCTGCTCCAGTGCTCCTTGATCGCCCGGAGCCAGCGCTGCTGAATCGCGGTGGGCAGCTCCTGCGCGAGCTGCCGGCGCCAGCCGTCTTGATCCTGAAGGGAGAGCGTCCTGGCCAGCGCCGCGACCGACTCCTCTGCCGCAGCGCAGGCCAGCTGGCTACCCACATCGCTGAGGCGATAGCGGCTGCCGCCATGGCCATCGGAGACCAGCAGCAGTTGCAGCTCAGGGCCGACTTGGCAGACCCGGGAGGCGTCTTGGCAGGGTTTGCCCTGCCGCCGGTGGGCGGCGCCGATCACGCTGCAATGGCGTGCGCCAGTCCAGGCGGGTCTCACCACACCAGTGGACCGACGTCGTCGACGGGGTCCAGCAGGGTCGGCGGCAGATCCGGCAGGGGAATGTTGCCTGCGTCCTGCGGCGTGTCATCCAGCCGGCTGGCGGGCATGGAGGCCGCTCCGACCACGGCGGTCGAGGCCCATTGGATGTACTGCGCCAGGGTTGTGGCATTGCTGGCCTGCAGCGGTCGCCGCGGCGACTTGCCGCCACCGCTGGGCTCAGGACCAATGAACTGCTGCAGCACCTCGAGGTCGGCGTCATGGCCCATGGCAATCGCCAGGCGCACGGCCTTCTGGGCCCAGGGCTGACGCATCAGCTGGCTCAGCCCCGCATCGAAGTCGTCGGTGGGTTGGCCATCGGAGATCAGCACCAAGACCGGGGGCAGAGCCCGCTCCTCCATCGGCGGGGACTGCAGCACGCCGGCCACCAGCTCCAGCGCTTCCCCCATGGCGGTGATGCCACCGGCCTCGAGATCACGCCACTGCAGCTCCTGCACGGGTGTGGGCTCGGCCAGATGCCAGGCGGCGCCATCGGCAAAACGCACGGCCCGCACCAGCACCCGGGCTTCAGGGTTTTGCTCGGCCACCTCCGCCATGCCCGGAAGGGACTGCCGGATCGCCTGATTCAGGGCCTGCATCTTGCCCTGGGCGGCCATGGAGCCGGAGCAATCGCAGAGGTAGATGAAGTGCAGCGGGCGGTTGCTGAGGCGAACGTTGGGGAAGGGCATGGCTTATCTGCGGATCGGGGTGATCGGCCCGGCCTGGGTGCTGAGCTGCTGCAGGGCCGCGACATTACAGGTTTTGCCCGGCTCCACCTCGAGCAGCTGGCCGTTGCTCAACTGGCCTTGCCAGGCCGTTGCTCCGAGGTTCCTGAGACCGACAACGCTTGGGTCCGTGGGGTGGCCGACCAGTTGCGCCAGGGGCTGATCGAGCCGCTCGCTGTCGCGTCCATCGAAGTGATGGGGGTAGAGGTCATTGCCTGGGCAGGCGGCCACCTGTCCTCGGGGGAGCTGCAGTTGCAGGACTGCCGGGTTGGTGTGACCGCAGCTCCAGCAGGGTCCGCTGTGGAAGAGCTCTTCGCCGCAGTGCTGACAGAGG